>CALWBC010000193.1 GCA_944375755.1 uncultured Mediterraneibacter sp.
GCACTCTCATTTTACGGTCTTTAACATTCAGAACGAAGGATTCTCATACGTTCCTGCTCCAACGCATGGCTCACGCAGTCCCCTGTTTTTGAACTGGTTCATCCGGTCGGAAAAACACATCGGCGGCAGTTGTTCCCACCAGAAACCTTCCGGTCAACCAACAAAACAGGCTGAATAAAGAAGAGACGGCGCGGCTGAAAGGTGCTGAAATCTGCAGTATCTTCAGGCCGCGCCTTGTTTTTAGCCCGCACCCGGAACTTTTAGCTGCACTTATTTCCTGTAGCGGAACCCGTACGCATCTCCGTCCCCGCAGAAATACGTTATGAAATTTATCCCTGGTTTCAGTTAGTATAAAATCGGGCGTTAATGAATTAAATAGCGGAACTCCCATGAAAAAATATTTGAAAATTGCGGAAATGGTGATATACTTAGAATATTATAGTATTATTGGGGATGCCATAGGATTTGCGGGCATCCTTCTTAAAGTGATTTTGCAGAGTGAATTGCAGGGAAAAGGGGGAACTGATATGGCAGGGACGCTTGAATATGAACAGCTGAATAAGAACCTTGAAGTCGTGGACGGCCATGCCGTAAAGGCGCCCGAGGATTACCAGGACCCTGAGCAGCTTTATCAGGCCCTCGTTGCCCGGGTACGGAAATACCATCCGTCAACGGATATTTCCATGATAGAGAAGGCGTACAGAATCGGAAAAGAGGCTCACAAGGATCAGGTCAGAAAGTCCGGCGAGCCGTATATCATCCATCCGCTCTGGGTGGGAATTATCCTGGCGGACCTTGAGATGGACAAAGAGACCATCGTGGCGGGAATGCTTCATGACGCGGTGGAAGATACGGATATGACGCTGGAGGACATTACGAGAGAATTCGGCGAGGAGGTCGCTCTTCTTGTGGACGGCGTCACGAAGCTGGGACAGCTGAATTATTCCCAGGATAAACTGGAAGTGCAGGCGGAGAATCTGAGAAAGATGTTCCTGGCTATGGCGAAGGACATCCGCGTGATTATCATCAAGCTTGCGGACCGGCTTCACAATATGCGGACTCTGGAGTTCATGACTCCGGCGAAGCAGCAGGAGAAGGCGCGGGAGACGATGGATATTTACGCGCCTATCGCTCAGAGGCTTGGTATTTCCAAGATCAAGACGGAACCGGACGATCTCTCGCTGAAATACTGGAAGCCGGATGTGTATTATAATCTGGTCAAGGAGCTTAACGCGCGCAAGACAGAGAGGGAAGAGTTTGTCCAGCAGATTGTGGCGGAAGTTTCCAAACACATGAAGAACGCTCATATCAAGGCAAAAGTATACGGCCGAGTGAAGCATTTCTTCAGTATTTATAAGAAAATGGTGAACCAGCACAAGACGCTGGATCAGGTATATGATCTGTTTGCGGTCCGGATTATTGTGGATTCGGTGAAGGACTGTTATGCGGCGCTCGGAGTAATTCACGAGATGTACACACCGATTCCGGGCAGATTTAAAGATTACATCGCCATGCCGAAACCGAACATGTATCAGTCTCTTCACACAACGCTGATGGGTCCTTCCGGACAGCCTTTTGAGATACAGATCCGTACGGAAGAGATGCACAAGACAGCGGAATACGGTATCGCGGCCCACTGGAAATACAAGGAGGGCGCGGACGCGGCCAAGAGCATGGAAGCTCAGGAGGCCAAGCTGAACTGGCTGCGCCAGATTCTGGAGTGGCAGAGAGACATGTCGGACAACAGAGAGTTCTTAAGTCTCCTGAAAGGCGATCTGGATCTGTTCGCGGAGGATGTATACTGCTTTACGCCTAACGGCGATGTGAAGAACCTGCCCAACGGTTCCACTCCGGTGGATTTTGCCTATGCGATTCACAGCGCTGTGGGAAATAAAATGGTAGGAGCCCGTGTCAACGGCAAACTGGTCAACATTGATTACAAGATACAGAACGGCGACAGGATCGAGATCCTGACGTCCCAGAATTCCAAGGGACCAAGCCGTGACTGGCTGAATATAGTCAAGAGCACACAGGCGAAGAACAAGATCAACCAGTGGTTTAAGAAACAGTTTAAGGAAGAGAATATTGTCCGTGGAAAAGAGCTGATCACCAGTTACTGTAAAAGCAAATCGATCAATATCACGGATATTATGAAGCCGAAATACCAGCAGGTGGTTCAGAAGAAGTACGGTTTCCGCGACTGGGACGCAGTGCTTGCGGCCATCGGACACGGCGGCCTCAAAGAGGGGCAGGTCGTGAACCGGCTGCTTGAGGAGTATGAGAAAGAGCATAAGAAAGAGATCACGGACGAGACCATTCTTGAGAAAATTTCCGAGGCGAATAACAAGACCGTTCATATCGCCAAGTCAAAGAGCGGGATTGTTGTCAAGGGAATCAATGACATGGCGGTGCGTTTCTCCAAGTGCTGTAATCCTGTGCCGGGAGACGAGATTGTCGGATTTGTCACCCGGGGACGCGGAATGTCCATTCACCGGACGGACTGCGTGAACATGCTCCATCTCTCCGCGGCGGAGCGGGAGCGGCTGATCGACGCGGAGTGGGAAGATCCCGCGGATATCGAGGGCGGCGGACAGTATCTTGCCGAGCTTAAGATGTATGCCAATGACCGGCAGGGACTTCTCATGGACATCAGCAAGATTTTCACGGAGCAGAAGATCGATGTGAAATCCATGAATATCCGCACCAGCAAGAAGGGAACGGCAACCATTGATATGGGATTTATCGTTCAGGGGCGTGAAGAACTCAACGGAATTATTGAGAGACTGCGCCAGGTGGAGAGTGTGCTTGATATCGAGCGTACCACCGGCTGACGGCTGTTCCGGCAGGCGGATCAAAGGAGAAAAGAATGAAGATAGAGAAATTTGTACTCGGCCCGGTAGGTACGAACTGCTATATCGTGCAAAATGAAGAGAAAAAGGAATGTTTTATTGTGGACCCGGGCGCATGTCCGCCGGAATTTGTCCGCCATATTAAAAAGTCCGGGATGACGGTGAAGGCGGTGCTGCTTACCCACGGACATTTTGACCATATCATGGGACTGGACGGATTCCTGAAGGAATTTCCGGTTCCGGTGTACGTGTGCGAGGAAGAGCGGGAGCTGATTGAGAATGCGCAGCTGAATTCCTCTCTGGGGATGCTGGGGCAGGCGTACTCCTTTTCCGGAGCGGAATACATCAGGGACGGAGATGTGCTGTTTCCGGCGGGAATCCGGGTGCATGTCATCCTCACGCCGGGACATACGGCCGGAGGGTGCTGCTATTATCTTCCGGAGGAGCGGGTGCTTTTCAGCGGGGATACGCTGTTCCATGCGTCGATCGGGCGCACGGATCTGCCTACGGGAAGCAGCAGTCAGCTGGTGCGTTCCGTGAGAGAGAAGCTGTTTATTCTTCCGGATGATACAAAAGTCTATCCGGGGCATATGGATGAGACCACAATCGAATATGAGAAAAAATATAATCCGTTTGTGTGACGCCGGAGCGGGAAATGCGGAGAGATCCGTATCAGCAGGAAGATTTGCATAACGGATAAAGGACAGGTTATGATCAGAATAGCAAGCAAGAAAAACAAATACACATATAATGTTTATCATGTGGTGAAGGCATTTTTCCCGAATGAAGAGATCATACAGAAAGTAGATGAAAAGCAGGAACCTCTCGTGACAGTTGAGCTGCCGGGAGGGTCTTGCTTTTCCCTTGCATCAGGAACGGTGGAAGAGAAGCTGGAAGGAAGGATGTTTGCCACGGAGGAGGAACATCAGCAGGCGGTGAAGCGTCAGGTCACCCGGTTCCTCTACCGGTATCTGGAACAACAGACCGGAAGAGGGCTTGCCTGGGGGACCCTGACCGGGGTGCGCCCTACGAAGCTTCCCATGGAAAAGCTGGAAGAGGGCGTGCCTGAGGATGAGATCATCCGTTCCATGGAAAAGGAATATTTCGTCAGTCATGAGAAGGCGCTCCTTGCCTGCGAGGTGGCAGAGCGCGAGAAAGCACTGCTTTCAAGGCTTGACTGTGAGTCGGGATTCAGCCTCTACGCGGGGATTCCTTTCTGCCCCAGCGTGTGTTCCTACTGTTCTTTCAGCTCCTCGCCCATAGAGAAGTGGAGAGACCGGGTGGACGATTACCTGGACGCGCTGGAAAAGGAACTGAGGGCGCTCGGGAAGATGGCGCAGGGAAAGCGGCCGGATACGGTCTACATCGGCGGCGGAACACCTACCACACTGGAGCCGGATCAGCTGGAGCGGCTGCTGCGTGTGATTGAGGAGAGCTTTGACCTGGGGCATGTGCTGGAGTTTACGGTGGAAGCAGGACGTCCGGACAGCATAACAGCTGAGAAACTGCGGGTGCTGAAAAACCATCCCGTGACGCGGATTTCCGTCAATCCCCAGACCATGCAGCAGAAAACGCTTGACCTGGTGGGAAGAAAACATACGGTGAAACAGACCATAGAGGTATTTTACATGGCCCGGGAGCTGGGATTTGACAACATCAACATGGATCTGATCGCCGGACTGCCCGGGGAGACAGAAGCGGATATGAGGGATACTCTGGCGCAGATCGAGAAGCTCTCGCCGGACAGTCTGACCGTGCATGCTCTGGCCATCAAGCGGGCTGCCAGATTCGGACAGGAGGGACGGACCGCCAATCTGCACGAGGAGATTTCACGGATGGTGGACATCGCCTATGAGGGCGCGAGGAGAATGGGGCTTACCCCCTATTACCTCTACCGGCAGAAAAATATTGCCGGAAATTTCGAAAATGTGGGCTATGCGGAACTTGACAAAGCCGGAATATACAATATACTGATTATGGAAGAAAAACAGTCTATCCTTGCGGCGGGGGCAGGAGCTTCTACGAAGATTCTGCTGGAACACCCGATTGTAAAGGAAGGCGGAAAAGAAGCCAATCTGATCCGTGTGGAAAATGTGAAAAGTGTAAACGACTACATCAGCCGGATCGATGAAATGATAGAGCGAAAAGGAGAATGGATATGGCGCTGAAGAAGAAACCGGTCACAGGCATGAAGGACATGATGCCTGCAGAGATGGAGGTCAGGGATTATGTGATCAGCCTGATCAAGGACACCTACAAGACATTCGGGTTCTCCTCCATTGAGACACCGTGTGTGGAACATATTGAGAACCTGTGCAGCAAACAGGGCGGAGATAACGAGAAACTGATCTTCAAGATTCTCAAAAGAGGAGAGAAGTTAAAGATCGATGAGGCAAAGGATGAGGCGGATCTGGTGGACGGCGGTCTCCGCTACGATCTGACCGTGCCTCTTTCCAGATACTACGCGAACCATGCAAATGAGCTGCCTTCCCCGTTCAAGGCGCTGCAGATGGGAAATGTGTGGCGCGCGGACCGTCCGCAGAGAGGAAGATTTCGTCAGTTCATGCAGTGTGACATCGACATCCTGGGAGAGCCGTCGAACCTGGCTGAGATCGAGCTGATTCTTGCCACAACGACACTGCTCGGGAAACTGGATTTCCATAATTTTACCATCCGCATCAATGACCGCCGGTTCTTAAAGGCAATGGCGGCGTACAGCGGATTTGAGGAAAAAGACTATGACAGCGTATTTATCACGCTGGACAAGATGGACAAGATCGGACTGGACGGCGTGGCTGCAGAGCTGAAGGAGAACGGATATGCGGAAGAGTCGGTTGAGAAGTATCTTAAGCTTTTTGAAGAAATTACAGGCGATGTGGAAGGCGTCAGAATGTGTAAAGAGAAATTACAGGGCTTTCTTGCGCCTGAAGCGGCGGATGGGCTGGAAATGATCATCACTGCCGTGGAGAAGGAGAAGGAAGCGGACTTCCGCATGAAATTCGACCCCACTCTTGTGCGCGGCATGTCGTACTACACGGGAACCATTTTTGAAATTTCCATGGATGAGTTCGGCGGAAGCGTGGGCGGCGGCGGACGCTATGACAAGATGATCGGCAAGTTTACCGGACAGGATACGCCGGCTGTCGGATTCTCCATCGGATTCGAGCGTAACGTCATGCTTCTTCTGGAGCGCGGCTATCAGGTTCCGACCAGCAGACCGAAGAAGGCGTTCCTTCTGGAGAAGAAACTTCCTCAGGAAAAGGTGCTGGAAGTGCTGGAGCAGGCGAAAGCAGAGCGCGCCGCGGGCAATCAGGTGATGATCGTAAACATGAAGAAGAACAAGAAGTTCCAGAAGGAACAGCTTGCAGAACAGGGATATTCTGATATTTTGGTGGTGTACTATTTTTTTATCAAT
>CALWBC010000194.1 GCA_944375755.1 uncultured Mediterraneibacter sp.
ATGCGCAGAGTGATGGGAATGAGACGTTTTTCGTGAAAAACGCACGCACGGAATTTACGGCTTCTGTTGTTAATTCACGGAAGCTGGGGCTGAGGATTATGGCGGAGCTGGAGATTGGCCGGGAGCGGATCCGGGACGAGGAACTGACACTTGATGTGGAGAGCGATATCCCTGTATATTGCAGAAAGCGGAATATGAATCTGCTGAAACTGGCCGTATCCGGGAAAGATACATATCGAATCAAGGAAGAGATTACCCTGCCCGGAACAAAGGAGAGCATCGGGCAGATGCTGTTTACTGATATCAGCAACAGAAAACTGGACATCCGCATGGGGCAGAACGAGATCTTTTTAAGAGGTGAGCTCTATGTATTCTGCATGTATCTGTCCCCGGAAGAGAAAGTGGACTGGATCGGGCAGAGCGTTCCTTTTGAAGGGCGGATTCCCTGTGAAGGAGCTTCGGAAGACATGTATTATCACATCCGTCATGTTCTGGAGGATCCGCTTGTGGACACCCGGCTTGACGAGGACGGAGAGATGAGAGTGATGGGAATCGAGGCAACGCTGAATCTGGGAATGAATCTGTACGAAGAGGAGGAAATGGAGATACTGGAAGATATCTATTCCCTGGAGGAGAACTGTATTCCGGAGAAAGAAGAGGCGGTATTCGAGGAACTCCTGATGCAGAACCAGTCCAAATGCAAGGTGGCGGAGCGGCTGGCGCTGCCGGAACTCAAGGAAGATGTGCTTCAGATTATTCACAGTCAGGGAAATATTCAGCTGGAAAGCGCGCAGCATATCCCGGAGGGACTGCGGGTGGAAGGAATTCTTCATCTTTCATTCCTCTATCTGCGGGGAGACGATTCGGATCCCTACGGAAGCTGGCAGGGAATCATGCCGTTTTCCTATGTGATCGAGTATCCGGAGCTGCCGGAACAGACAGCGGACAGTCTTTCCTATTATGTGGAGCAGCTGGCGGTTACGCTGGCGGGAAGTGAAGCGGTGGAAGTCAAGGCAGTGCTTGCCTTTGACGTGTTCCTGAGGAAACAGATTCCTGCGGAGATGATTACCGCGGTGCGCACGGAGCCTTTTGCGGATGAGAATCTTGAGAACCGGCCGGGGATTGTTGGCCATATCGTTCAGGCCGGGGAAGATCTGTGGGGGCTGGCGAAAAAATATCTGACCACAGTGGATGGAATTATGGAGATTAACGGACTGGAAAATGATAAAATCAGACAGGGGGATAAACTGTTGATTTTTAAGGAAAATATGAGTATACTGTAGGTACAATGTATACAAGATACAAGATGAGATACAAGAAACGAAAAAACTGATCACAGAACGGAGGATACACAGGATGAATCAGATTGAGCTCAAAGCACTGGCCAAGATCAATCTGGGGCTGGATGTGCTTGGCCGGAGAGAAAACGGATATCATGATGTGCGAATGGTCATGCAGTCGATCTATCTGTATGATGACGTCAGAATCGAGAAGACACAGGAGGAAGAAATCAGGGTGGTTTCCAACCTGAATTTTCTGCCCTCGGGAGAGGGGAACATCGCGTACAAGGCGGCGAAACTTTTAAAGGACGAATTCGAAATCAGCGGAGGAGTCAGGATCACGCTGAATAAGCATATTCCCGTGGCAGCAGGGCTTGCGGGAGGAAGTTCCGACGCGGCGGCGGTGCTCTATGGAATGAACAGGATGTTCCGTCTGGGGCTGTCCCGGCAGGAACTGATGGACCGGGGCGTGAAACTGGGGGCGGATGTACCTTACTGCATTATGCGGGGGACGGTTCTTGCGGAAGGGATCGGAGAAGAACTCAGTGAGCTTCCGGCGATGCCAAAGTGCACGGTGCTGATTGCGAAGCCGCCGGTCAGTGTATCGACAAAGACTGTATATGAGGCACTGGACTCGGGAAAGACAGAGAAGCACCCGGACATTGACGGGATCATTACCGGACTGAAGAATCATGATTTGAGACAGATCGCGGGGGCAATGGGAAATGTCCTTGAGGATGTGACGATTCCCATGCATCCGGTGATCGAGGACATAAAAAATGAGATGAAGGCGTGCGGCGCCCTCAATGCCATGATGAGCGGCAGCGGCCCTACGGTTTTCGGACTTTTTGAGAACCGTGCGGACGCGAGGGCGGCACAGCGGAAGATCAGAGAAAAGTCGCTGACCAGACAGGTATATGTGACGACTATACACAGTGTGAGGAGGAATCAGAATGCCAATTGATTTTGAAGTTACGATGAACGAGTATCTTCCGCTCAGAGATGTGGTGTTCAATACACTCCGGCGGGCGATCTTAAGGGGAGAATTAAAACCGGGAGAACGGCTGATGGAGATCCAGCTCGCGAACAAACTGGGGGTAAGCCGGACGCCGATCCGCGAGGCGATCCGCAAGCTGGAGCTGGAGGGACTGGTACTGATGATTCCGAGAAAGGGTGCGGAAGTGGCGGAGATTACGGAAAAAAATCTGCGCGATGTGCTGGAAGTACGCTGCGCTCTGGAGGAACTTGCCGTACAGCTGGCCTGCGACCGGATCGATAAAAACGGAGTCAGGGAGCTCCGCGCGGCGGCGGGACGGTTCCGCGATATGCTGGGCAGCGATGACATTACCCAGATAGCAGAGGCGGATGAGGCGTTTCATGATGTGATCTTTAAGGCTACGGATAATGGAAGGCTGATTCAGCTGCTGAACAATCTGCGGGAGCAGATGTACCTGTACCGGATCGAGTAAAAAAAAAAAAAGGAGTGCTATCCTCAGCTTCTTGAAGAACATGAGACAATCATAGAAGCGATTGAGGCCCATGACAAGGACAAGGCGACCGCGATTACGGGACAGCATATCAACAATCAGGTGGATACCGTAGTCGGCACACTCCGCCGCCGGGACGGGGAGCAGGAATAGATTTTACGTCTGAAATACGGAAAATAGCTTTTACGTGTATAAAATCCATACAGGGATGTCCATACTCCATATATCAGGATTTGAAATATGGAGGGACTACATATGGACAGAATATACAGACGAATCGAAAAACACACGGCAGGGCTGAGCGTTTTCCTGGCCCTGCTGCTGGCCCTTATGGTGACAGGCGGGATCTGCGGCCGGGCGGAGGCTTCGGCGGCAGCAAGACTGCAGGAACATCTGTCAGGGGAAGTGCTCCGGTTTCATGTGCTCGCCAACAGCGACAGCGAAGCCGATCAGGAAGTGAAGCTCAAGGTACGGGACGCGGTGATTGCGTATCTGCAGGAAGAGATGCCGGAGAGCGCGGATGCTGAGGAGGCCGCGCGCTGGGTGAGAAGCCGGATTGACCGGATTGAAGAGCTGAGCAGAGAAACGGCTGCGCGAAACGGCTCGGATGACCCGGTAAGCGCGGCGGTGACAACATGCTGGTTCCCGGACAGAACATACGGGGATCTTACATTTCCGGCAGGAAACTATAAGGCGCTCCGGATTGAGATCGGGGAAGGCGCCGGACACAACTGGTGGTGTGTTCTCTATCCGGGGCTCTGTTTTCTCGACTCCACGCATGCGGTTATGCCGGAGGAAGGGAAAAAGAAACTGAAGAATGTATTGACAGAAGAGGAATATTCCAGAATAAACGCGGGATCCGATTTCAGGATCGGCTGGTATTTCTGGTGAGGTAGGTAAGGAAGAATGACAGAATTTTTGGTAAGGCATTTTATAAAAGACTATCAGGACGAGGAGAAGAAATCCGTGCGGACCGCATACGGTGTGCTGGCCAGCATTGTGGGTATCTTCTGCAATGTCTTTTTGTTTGCGGTGAAATTTGCCGTCGGACTTGTTCTGCACAGTGTGTCCGTTACTGCGGACGCGTTTAACAACCTGTCAGACGCGGGATCGTCGGTGATCAGTTTTGTGGGGGTGGAGGTGGCTGTGGAGGCGGCGGGGAGAGGTGACGCCTTTGGGAAGGGAAGAACCGAGGACAGAGCTGCAGGTGACGTGTCT
>CALWBC010000195.1 GCA_944375755.1 uncultured Mediterraneibacter sp.
TTCTGAAGACTGGTATCCATGGAGAACATATTCGGAGCTGCGGAGGAGTATATGGTTCCGTCAATCTGAGGAATCTTGTTCTCGCGGATCATATTCCGGATAGCCGGTGTTGCCGTCATCATTTCAAAAGCAGGGATCAGAGAAGTGCCGTCTGTTCCGGGAATCAGCTGCTGTGACACAACGGCCTGCAGGACAGAAGAGAGCTGGACAGAGATCTGACGCTGCTGGCTGGGGGGAAACACATCGATAATACGGTCAATGGTGTTTGCGGCGCCCTGGGTATGCAGGGTGGAGAGAACCAGATGCCCTGTTTCTGCGGCGGTCATGGCGATGGAGATGGTTTCAAAATCACGCATTTCACCCAGAAGAATTACGTCCGGACTCTGGCGCAGGGAAGCGCGCAGTGCGACAACATAACTTTCAGTATCGGAGCTGATTTCCCGCTGGCTTACGATACTTTTTTTATGTCTGTGGAGAAATTCAAGTGGATCCTCCAGGGTGATGATATGTTTCTCCTGTGTCCGGTTGATCGCATCGATAATACATGCCAGGGTAGTAGACTTTCCGCTGCCGGCAGGTCCGGTTACGAGAACAAGCCCCTTGTTCAGTTCGCTCAGAGCGATGATGCTGTCGGGGATTCCCAGCGTCTGCGGATCCGGAAGCTCGAATGTGATGACACGGATGACTGCCGCCATGGAACCCCTCTGCATGTATGTGCTTACACGGAAACGGGAAAGTCCGGGGACTGCGAAGGAAAAATCGTCATCTCCGGTTTGAAGAAAATGTTCAATATCCCTGTGCCCGGCAAGTTCGTAGATCTCGCGGATCAGTTCTTCAGTCCGGTCCGGCATGACTCTCTGGTCATCGAACAGTATGATATTGCCCCCTTTTTTGTAGGAGAGAGGACGCCCGGATACGATGAAGAGATCCGAAGCTCCGAGCTGAGTTGTCTGTGTCAGAAAATCAAGAGCATTCATATATGATAACCTCCTTTGTGTTTCCGGCATTTTACAGTACCGGAAGCGGTGTCTCGTTATTCCATTCATGAGTAGAGTCTGTGTTCCAGGCAATGATCCGGTAGTGTCTGCCATCAGAAAAACCTTCATAGGAAAGCTCCAGGCTTACGCAGAGGATCTGTTCATCCGCAAGAGAAACCACATATTCCAGATGCGTGTCATCCGTAAATGTGATGCCGTTTTTTCCGTCCAGCTCCTGACGGATGGCTGAGTAGAAACCGGCAGCAGTATTTTCCGGAGCTTCACCGGATCTGTCGGGGAGATGCGTATTCATACAGTCGATCACAGTGAACAGAATATCATTTGCTCTGTTTTCCGCTTCGTAGTACTCAGTTGTCCGCTGCGCGCTTTTACGGCTCAGCCTCAGATCAGCCTGGGCTGTGGCGAGGGAGAGGACGGAAAAGGTCAGCATGCAGAGCATCACAAAGATCAGGACAATAGATGTAGTGCCGATGCCGATGACCGGCTTTTTTTTCTGTTCATTCATGACTCGTTCCCCCTGTTCTGTGTTTCGTATGCGGGATAGCGAATTTCGAGTTCGTACAGTGGTTCACCATCGGATGTCTGCATGGCGATCCGGCTTATGGCTACTGTTCCGCTGGTATCAGTGCGGATTGTCATTATATATGCCGCATCCGCTTCCGGGCATGGTGCCCGGCTGCTGTCATAGCAGAGAACCAGCTCGCTGCCATCGGCGTCTGAGGATTGCGTGATTTCAGGAAAGTATTCCGAAACGGATTCCAGGGTTCCATCTGTGTATTTCACAACGGAGGCGGCACTTGACACCTGCGCAGAGGCAAAACTCAGATCCTGTGCGGATCTGCTTAAGAGATGCGCCCTGACAAAGGCCTGTACGCATACAGCGCTTCCGATGGAAAAGAACAGAATCGCAATGATCAGCTCGATTAAAAACAGACTGGAATTTGAATTTTTAAAGCGGTTCATATCGGTGTCAGATCCTTTCGTCATTCCTTAAGTGGAGATAAAAAGAAACAGTATTCCCGTCCTTGTCTTCTGCGGACAGGTTCAGGAATCCACTGCCGGTTTCTTTAATGGCAAAATTATTTACCTGTACGACCGGGTCGCCCTGCTCAGGGGAAAATTCTGCTCCTTCCCGGAGAACCAGTTCGCACACAGCATTATCGTACGGATAGATATAGGTGTCATAGGACGCGTCCTCTGTCCGGTCATGGAGAATCAGAACTGTGTCTCCGTTTCTTTCAGCCAGAGAGAGCATGCCTTCCGCGTCATGCTGACGGATCTTTTCCGTAACATATGCCAGGGAGGTCCGGGTGGAGTAAGTGTCGTCCATGTGCTGTACAATCGCCCGGTAGGCGTTCGCGCCGATGATAACCACAAGGAATGCGGTAGCAGCAAATACGCAGAACAGTGAAAGGGGAAACAGAAAATCCACAATCGGCCTTCTGACAGATGTATTCTGTTTCATGGCAGCCTGCCTCCTTCCTCCAGCGGAATAACCGATACGTCCGGCATCAGATTGGAGCCGATTACTTCATAAGAGATAACGTATTTGTCTTCATCATAAGTAATTCCGTAATATTCTTCCAGATAGGCCAGGCTGTCCGGATAAAATCCCTCCAGTGAATAGCACAGCACGGCGCTGCGGATCACCGCGTTTCGGAGTCCCTCGGCTTCCTGGGCCGCCGCTGTTCCGGAGACAGACTGAACTCCGGCCAGAAAGATGCCGATTGCCGCGCAGAAAAAGATGACAGGGAAAAGGAGTTTCAGAAACCGGAATCTGCCGGTTCGCTTGTCAAAACGATTCATAACAGCTCCTCCTCTCAACCGATATTAGACATGACGCTCATAAGAGGCAGCATGACAGAGAGAAGAATCATGCCGACAACTATTGAGAGAATTGCCACCAGCGTGGGTTCCAGCCTTGACGTAAGTGTGTTCATACGTTCCTCGACCTCCTCACTATAGCTTCTGGAAATCTGTTCCATCACGTCATCCAGAGCGCCGGCGCGGTATCCGATGGAAAGCATTCTTGTGTAAATGCCGGAAAAGATCCCTGTTTCCGTGACTGCTTCCGTAAATCCGTTTCCTTCAGCTGTAAGTCTGCGGATTTCTTCAATCTGGCTGTGAACAACGGGGTGATCCACCAGGCGTGCGGCCATTTCCAGACTCTGGTCTACGTCCAGACCGCTTCCAAGCGCCAGATGCATTCCGCTCGCGAAGCGGGAGCAGGCGATTTTGTGGGACAGGCCTCTTGTGAGAAAAAATTTGTCCGCTATGGTTTTCCGGTGGCTGTTACCGCTTTCTGTAAAAAAGAGCCAGATAAACAGAACAGCAATTACCAGTGCCAGAATAAGAAATACCATGCTGTAATTTCCCAGAGCGCTGCCAAAGTCAAGAATTGCTTTTGAAACTCCGGTCATACCTGTGCCCAGCTGTTCGAATACCTGTCGGAAGACGGGCATAACTTTTATGATGAGAACAGCCATAACCGCGACCATCATTCCGAGCATGATCAGCGGATAGACTACAGCGCTGCGGATTGAAGCGGACAGGGACTCTTCCCTGCGGTAATGCTCGGAAAGAGAATACATGACATCATCAAGTTTTCCGGACATTTCTCCGATTTCGGTCATGCTGCACATATAATCAGGGAAAACGCCGGCCGTTCTGAGAGACTGATGCAGACTGCCGGTCACTTCCATTTCCGAAAGGACAGATTCGATGACCTGGCGGCCTTCCCCTTCCGGTGTGTCTTCCAGCATCAGTGAAAGTCCCTCCAGCGCGGAGATGCCTGAGCGGAGAATCAGGGCGAGCTGCCCGCAGAATGTGATTAATTCCGTATTCGTTAATGCTTTCATGGTGCTCCTTTCTTTACGCGCATTTCAGCGGATATACTGTGTATTATAATTTTTCCCGTCACCTATATATTTCAGAACCTTTTCACTGTTATCGTTGCCGGAGGCGAAGGTGGGATCCATCCGGGTCCATCCGTCTCCGCTGAATTCGATAATCTTGTCGATCCATCCGACTTCATCCACATAGACACTGATCCAGGCGTGGTAGATATCGCCTGCATATCCGATTTCCAGTCTCGTGGGAATATTCTGGGAACGAAGCATGGCGGCGGTCAGCGCCGCGTAGTCAAAACAGATTCCTTTTCCGGATGAGAGTGTTTCGTCCACGTCCGGGAGATAACCTGACGTAACAGTCTCGGCCTTTTCCTCATCGTAGACAACATTTTCTATCACGAAGTGGTAAATATCACTGACAGCATCCAGATCTGAACGGGCCTCCTTTACCGCTTCGGAAGCAGTGGATACAGCCTGCGTGTCAGCGTTGAAATTCACATACTGGCTGGGATACAGAAACGGGAGAAATTCATTCTCGATTGTGACTTCCAGCGATTCCCTGAAGAGGGAGATATATTCCGAGCCGGAGACGTTCTCATATCCATCAATTTGATAGGTTCCGTTTCCGCTTGTCAGCGGAAGTGCAGTATAGGAATCCGAAGGGGGTAAAAAGTATTTGTAATTGATTCCGTCTGATCCTGTGATCTGGATATTTGCCTTGGCCGCGGATCCGGTATATCTTGCCATTATATAACCCTGGTCTGCGTTCGAGACGTCAACAGTCAGCGGTTCCGTGCCGATTACAGTTGCCAGGGAAGCTTCAGGCTCATATACGACAGGAGTATTCGGGCGAATCGGACCGTCTGACTGCGCAGATGAAGAAGATCCGGTTCCGCCTCCGGAACAGCCGGAAAGGAGCATGACAAGAAGAACTGCGATTACCCTGAATGCAGGGAATGGATGATGTGTCTGGTACATAAATACTCCTTTAGAGATGATATTGTAAAATTTTTTTCTGAAGATGCTTTTTTGCTGTATTAATGTAGCGCTTTACAGAGCTTAAGCTGCATTCCAGAAAATCCGCGACTTCCTCCAGTTTCAGTCCATTGACATATCTGAGGAGAAATGCCATTTTAACAGCGTGAGGCAGTTCGGAAAGAGATTTCTGCAGAAGCTGATAAAGATCTTCATCATAAACCCGTTGAAAATCGTCTGAGGTGTCTGCCAGAGAATCTGCAAAAGCCTCCAGTGATGCGCTGTTTTCATGCCGTGCAATACTTGTGTTCTTCCGGGCGAAATCGCAGCATACGTGGTAGGTGATCTGCTTCATCCATGGGATCAGCAGCCGGTTGGTCTTCAGAGAATCTATATTTTTATAAACGGATATATAAACTTCCTGCAGCGCATCCTGTGCCAGCTGCGTGTCTTTGAGAAAATAAAAAGCATACTGATATAAACTGCTGCAGGTTTCGTGATACAGTTCAGTAAATGCATCGCGGTCATGATCGCGGATACGTTCTGCGAGAAATTCATAATATTCAGCATTAAATTTTTTGCTCGCCATAATATGAATCCTTTTCTGTCTGTGGGGTCGATATCCATGTACATCGACATTATGTATAAGTATACCACTTAAAAAAATAAAGAACAAGGAAAAGCCTGCTGTAAAAAGAGGTCTGAAATCCCTGTCCTTATGCTATAAGTGATGATCTGTTGTAATGGATTGAACTATTCCGGACTGTCTCCGGTCCGGGAAGCTGAGAGCATCAGTGTCAGCGTATTCCCGTTTTTATCCGGAATACTGATAACTTCGGAAGAGTCCGGAAGTGAAAATGTTACCTGTCCTGTCTTTTCATCGTAATACAGGGGCGCGGAGCTGATACCTGTATCTGATGAATAACATGTGATGGACGGATAATCGATGCCGACTCCGTTGTTATCTGTAAATGTGATGACAATTGTGTCACCGCTCTGATAGTGGCTGATGACGACAGGAGCCTGATCGTCAATGCCGTCAATTTCAATTCCCTGTGAGGAATACATGCCGGAAATGGAATAGACTTCCAGCAGGAGATAACCGTTTTCCTGTACGTCAACAGCATAATTCTGATAACTGGTCTCCTCCACCTGAATCGTGTGATCGTTCATCTGTGCTGAAACTTCCCGTACAGGTACTGCGGAATTTACACTGAATTCAACACGCGCTGAAGAGGAATCCGCGGCGGGTGCGGCGGATACTTCTGAAATCGGCGCGGGAACGACTGTACCCGGCATAAGCATAAAGAGAAGAAGAGCGACACAGGCAGCAATGCAGCATTTCCGAATGATATATCTGCGCCGTACAACGGAGCGGTAAGAGGGAAATGCGGGAACAGGCGGAAGGCTTTTTTCTATATGAAGATCCGATAAAATGGCATGAAGCAGTATATCTTCCTGCTCAGGCGTAAAGTGCTCCATTGAATTTGTATCAATCCGATCCGGCGGAAAATTCATCTTCATGGTAAATTGCTCTCCTTTCTGTCCCCCGTCTGACAGACCGTGTCTGCCGGGTTTGACTGTTGTGCTTTTTTGGCTTTTTTATTACAGTACATATGTCTGTCCGCGTACGAGATCAGTTCGGAAATAGTGGAACATTCGTGATCTTCACC
>CALWBC010000196.1 GCA_944375755.1 uncultured Mediterraneibacter sp.
GTGCCAGGATTCAGCTGCGCATTTTTGTAACGCCGATGCCAAGCCCGCCCGGTCCGACATGGGTTGCGATGCTCATCGTGAGCGGGTAATAGATCAGCTCCATATCGGGAAATGCCTCTGCCATGGCGGCTCGAAACGCTTCCAGCTTTTCCGGTTCCATTTTCGTATTGGCAATTCCGGTTTTCAGAACACCCTGCTTTTTCAGATGCGGGAAACGGGAATCAATGTCAGATCTGACAGCTTCGGCCATAGTGCGGAAAGCAGATTTCATTCCTCTCGCTTTCGCGTAGGAATCAAGCTTGCCGCCCTGGATTGTCAGGATCGGTTTCAGCTTGAGAACTGTGCCGAGAGCAGCCGCGGCAGCAGTGATCCGTCCGCCTTTCTTCAAATATTCCAGTGTATCGACTGCGATGTAGATCGAGGCGTCCAGAGCTTCTCCCTCCAGAATCTCTTTGATCTGCGCACCGCTTTTTCCTTCATCGGCAAGGCGCTTCGCGTCCAGGGCGGATGCGGCCTGTGTGACGGAGATGCGGTGGTTGTCCACAACATAAACCCGCCCTTTGTACGGTTCGTCACCGGCGAGCAGCAGAGCTGTCTGGCATGTGTTGCTTAACCCCGATGACATCGGAATAAACACAATCTCATCGTAGTCGTTTAACAGGCTGTCCCACATGGCGGTTACATCTCCGGGGGACGGCTGTGATGTGGTAATAATCGAGCCGGAAGCCTGTTTCTCATAGAATTCATCCGGTGTAATGTCAATCCCTTCGTAATATGTCTTCCCATCAATAATGACCGGCATCGGCAGAACATGGATCCCGTATGAAGCCGCTTCGGACGGCATGATACCGCAGTTGCTGTCGGCCATAATGGCAGTTCCGGACATACAATCCCTCCATTCCCGATTCTGCTGCTGTAAACAGAAATCGGATTTTCGTAATTCTCTGTGTAAATTTACCGGTTGTTGACCGTTATTTTAACAGGTGTTAAAATTATAGCAAAACCGCAGAAGAATAACAATGAACAATTCTTGTAAAATGTAAGGTAATTATACAGGAAAAGGAAAGTGTCAGGAAATGGAAGACAAGCGTATCATAAAAACAAAGCGAAGCCTGAAAACGGCGATGATTCAGATGCTGGAGCGGGAGGATTTCGAGCATATAAGTATCACGGAGCTGTGCCGTACTGCGGATGTCAGCAGAATTACGTTTTATTCGCATTACAATGACAAATATGCGCTGGTGGATGATATTTTTGATGATATGCTCAGGGACGGAATGGAGGATTATTACACAAGGCAGAGGGAGAACAATCCATCCAGGAGGCTGGCGGCAGGATATGTGAATATGCTTGACAGTATTCTGGAACTGTATTACAGAAGATTTGATTTCTTCCAGCATACAAACCCGGAAAAAAATCCGTACCTTGCATCCCGGCTTTACAGTATTGTTCTGGAGATGGTGGAAATACATACCTCTCATCTGAAAAAAAGGCTGAAGCTGAAGTATTCTCCGAAAAAGATCGCGGGCTTTGTCTGTTATGGTCTGCTCGGTTTTGTCAATGAATCGCATGAGGAAAATACGCCGTTGGAACAGATCGGTCAGGAGTGCAGGCAGCTTCTCACTGATCTTCTGAAATCCGGGATTCTGACAGAAAGTGAAAAACAGCACAGTGAATAATAAGAAACCTGTTTTTTTGCTGTACCAGCCGCAGGAGATAACATAAAAGCCGGTATAAAGCATAGAAGACAGAAGATAAAGACATGAAAAAATGGAAGCAATGGGGCTCGAACCCATGACCTCTCGCGTGTGAGGCGAACGCTCATCCCAGCTGAGCTATGCTTCCATGTGATCTATTATAGCACTTTGACATGAAAATGCAATAAAAAGTATGGGAATTTAAATGCATTAATTATCGACATAAATACAACAGAACCGGGCAGTCTGAATCTGCAAAAGAAAAAGGAGAAAACCCGTAATCTAAAGGGTTTTCTCCACTTTCAAGACAATGCGGAAGAAGAGACTTGAACTCTCACAGGATGCCCGGAATAGCGTAAGAAAGGGGAAAATCGCACATCATCTTATTAAGGTAACCAGTACAGTAACCAAAAGTAACCAGAAAGTTTATTTTTATGTATCTAAAATCAAATAAATACGATAAAATATATATAGTAGCTATCACCGACATGTTGTATTTGATGGCGTAAGAGGTATAATAAAATGATTGATATAGAAGAACTGCGGAAGATGAATAGGATTGAGAAAATAGCAATTACAGAACACGCTAGACTGCGTATGCTTGAGAGAGACATTACAGTAGGCGATGTTGTATTGTGTATAGAAAACGGGGAAGTAATAGAGCAATATGAGGATGACACGCCTTTTCCCAGTTGTCTGGTGCTTGGGATGGCAGTCGATAATAGATATATTCATGTGGTAGTCAGCAGTGACGGACAGTATATTCATTTAATTACAGCATATCATCCAGACAGTAACAGATGGGAAGATGATTTTAAAACAAGAAAGGGGAGAAAATAATGAGGTGTTCAAAATGTGGAGCAACAGCTGAAAAAGGTGTGACAACGAGTGTTACTGATTTAGGAGAATGCCTTGT
>CALWBC010000197.1 GCA_944375755.1 uncultured Mediterraneibacter sp.
TGATAACCGATTGGAAATTACTTCCCCAGGAAAGCTGCCAATGGGACAAACTATGGAGCGTATGAAAGAAGGCTATTCCAAAATCAGAAATGAAGCTCTTGCTCATGCCTTTGCTTATATGAATCTAATTGAGCATTGGGGAAGCGGCATTCCAAGAATTATTGATAAAGTAAAAGCTGCCGGGCTGCGGGAACCAGAGTTTATTGGCGGTGAGGTTGATTTGCGAATCAATATCTATCGAGGTCAGATTGACGGCACTGTTGACCTTAATGTTTCCAATACCGCCGTTAAACCGCCGTTAAACCGCCGAGAAACCGCCGATAAAGTGCCGGCAAATGAACAGGAACAGCAAATTTATAAATATGTATCGAAAAATGCCGGCATTACAACAGCACAGGCAATGAAACTTCTTGGTATCAAACAGCGTAGAACCAGAGAAATACTGGTTAAAATGGTTGAAAAAGGATGGCTGAGAAAAGAAGGTGCTTCAAGAAGCACGATTTATGTAAAAAATACGGAAGGGAGATAATACAGCATGGATACAGACAAAGTAATACAGGACTTGAACCGCAGATTTGCTGCACCTCTGCCGGAGTTTTACCAGCCTCGGCTCATCAGTTCTCCGGCTGAATACAGGGCTTCAAATAATCCATGACGGTATAGTTCCGCATCAAAGTAATTCCGGAGTTTGTTCGAAAGGCTCCGCCGCAGGGAGTCAGCCTCCGGCGTGGTATACCAACGATAAAGGATCTGACTGGAAATATTGATGTGTTCCCGGTAGGAGCGGTAAAAAGGACTGATCTCCGCAACGATATCGCTGAGCCGGGAAGCATATATCTTAACCTCGGGAAGGAAAAAACGCGTATAATTCTTTTTCCAGAAAGACAGAAGGGAATCGTTCTCCAGCAGAGCGGTCAGCCCTCTTTGCATTTCCCTGGCATAATCCTCACACTGTTCTTCGCTGAGGGAAACGATCCGGTCGTAATGTGCAGAACGCTGAGAAAGCATGCTTCCTATTTGCGGCAGGGACAGGGTCTGCAGACTGGAAAAAAGGACCGCATAATCCTCCGGGCAGACCTTTTCTGCTGTCAGGTTTAGCTTGTGCCAGAGGTATTTCTGATATTCTGTGACCAGGCCGTCGGGAAGGAACTGGTTCCACAGAAATCGGTTTACCAGAAGAATGGAATCGCTTCTTATATCAGTATAAGGGGCGCCGGATGCTCCCGGAATCTCCGTGCCGGAGGTGATGGAATAAAGTGCATCCAGATCCGGATGAAGAGGCAATTCATCGAGAACCTGATGCAGTCCGGAGAGGGTCCGGTTGCAGTCGATGATCTGCCGTTTCAGTTGTATGACCTGCCAGGTCAGGAAAAATCCGGCTGTGGACGGCTGATCCAGAAGAGAGCGGATCACAGCGAGAGGAAGGCCGGCGTTGCGGTATTCCCGGATCAGCAGAAGGCGTTTTTTATCCTCCTCAGAAAATTCATAATAGCCGCTCCCTGCTTCCATATCCGGATGGATCAGGCCTTCTTTGAGGTAAAAGTGAATATTTCTTTTGGTGATTCCTGTTTGTTCGCTGATTTCCCGGAGCTTCATCCCGATTCCTCCTGTGTGCTGCTTTATAAAAGTGTACATCTATGTGTATGCTTTTTCAAGGAGTTTTGGGATTGCAGACTGTGATTTTGTGCAAGATGCATGAAGTGACTGCGGATTTTATGGCGTTTTACTGTGAAAATTGTGCAATATTCCCTTTTGACTGTTCAGGTTGTGCATGGTGTAAACTTTCTGTATATCATAAGAAGAAACGGAGGTTGCAATCATGTTCGAGAAACTGTTCACCCCTTTGCAGATCAGGGGCCTGGAACTGAAAAACAGGGTCATACTTCCGGCGATGGGAACAAAATTCGCCGGAAAAGCAAGCTATGTAACGCAGCAACTGATCGATTATCATGTCGCGCGTGTAAAAGGCGGCTGCGGCCTGAATATGGTAGAGGTTTGTTCCGTACATACGCCAAGCGCGCCGAGAGGCTTCCTGTCAATCAGCGAGGATGAGTATATACCGGGACTGAAGAGCCTTACGGACGCAATCCATGAAGCCGGGGGAAAAGCCGGGCTTCAGCTCTGGCAGGGAAGCCTTGCGGTAGGAATGGATCAGACCGCACAGATCCTTGTCGCAAGTGATATGCCTGTCTCTGAGGGGATAACGCTGCCGGGCATTTCCAGGGAACAGATAAACGAAGTAGTGGAATGTTATGGGAAAGCAGCGAAAAGAGCCGTCGATGCCGGTTTTGACTGCATCGAATTCCACTGTGCTCATAATTATCTGCCGCATTCATTTTTATCAGGAGGAATCAATCACAGAACTGACGAATATGGCGGAAGCTTCGAAAACAGAAGCCGTTTCCCTCTTGCATGTATCCGTTCGATCAGGGAGAATATGCCGGACGATATGCCTCTGTTTATGCGTATCGATGCGCACGACGATTATCTGGAGGGAGGACTGACCATTGAAGAGGTCATCGAGTTCTGCAGGCTGGCAAAGGAAGCAGGCGTTGATGTACTGGATATTTCCAGAGGGAATATCCTTTCGGCAGGACTGAAATATGAGGTTCCGCCTGTGGACATACCAAAAGCGTTTAATATTGAGAATGCCGCGAAGATACGAAAAGCCACAGGGATGCTTACCATAGGAGTGGGCCGTATAAATACTCCCGAACTTGCCGAGAGCATTCTTGCAGAGGATAAGGTGGACATGGTAGTCATGGGCCGCGCCCAACTGGCGGATCCGGAGTTCTGCAATAAGGCGCAGGCAGGAAATGTAGAAGATATTGATTACTGCGTAGGGTGTAATCAGGGATGCTACGATGGGTTCGAAAACGCCGATTCTCCGTGTATCACATGCCTCAGAAATCCTGCAGTCGGGCGGGAAAAGGAATGTGAAATAGTTAAGACTGATAAACCGGAGACAGTGCTGATCGCAGGAGGCGGTATAGGCGGACTCGAAGCCGCTGTTATCCTGAAAAAGAGAGGGCATGATCCGGTTCTCTGCGAAAGCAGCGACAGGCTCGGCGGGCAATTCCTGACGGCAGGCGAAGCGCCGAGAAAAGAGGAAATGAAGAATGCAGTTCTGGCGATGGCGGCAAAGGCAAAGCGCCTGGGTGTGGAAATCCGTATGAATACGGCAGTTACGCCTGAAATGATAGCAGAAATGAAGCCGCATACGGTCATAAACGCCACAGGAGCCGTGCCCATCATTCCGAATATACCGGGAACGGATAAGGACTTTGTCGTTAATTCCCATGATGTGCTCGACGGAAAGGTAACCGTAAGCGGAAATGTCGTTGTGATCGGCGGCGGAATGGTCGGTATGGAAACAGCCGAATTTCTTGCCGGAAAAGGAGCGAAGGTAACTGTTCTTGAAATGATGAAAGAGTTCTGCGCCGACATGGGCTCCACACGTAAGATATGCGTAACGGAAAACATTTATCAGGAAGGCATCACCCCTGTGACGGAGGTGAAAGTAACGGCGATCGAAAACGGTAAAGTCATTGGAGAAAAAGACGGCCGGAAAGCAGAATTCCCGTGCGACTACGCCGTAATCGCAGTCGGCGCCGTAAAACGGGATGGCCGCGCCCTTGAAAAGACCTGCAACGAAATGGGGATCGGCTATTACGAAATAGGCGACGCCGGAATGGCAAGGCGCGCAATAAACGCGACAAGAGAAGCGTATGATGCGGCTCTTAATTTTGACAGGCCGGAGGAGCATGCGTATGTAAGCCGGCCCAAGAAGCTTATCTTTGTAACAGGCGCAACGGGTACGATGGGGCAGGAGACGATGAAGCAGCTTCTGGCGAGAAACAACCGCTTTAAAGTCAGGATCCTTGCCCGTCCGTCGGAAAAGAACAGAAAACTGCTCAGGAAATACAGATGTCCTTCCCTTGAGATCGTATGGGGCGACATGGCGGATTATGATACGATCAGAAAATGTGTGGACGGCGCCGATTATGTGCTGCATATAGGGGCGATGGTATCGCCGGCGGCGGACCAGTATCCGGAAAAGACGCTGTATACCAATATCGGTTCCACCCTGAACATCATCAAGGCGATTAAGGAACAGCCGGATCCCGATCAGGTGCATCTGGTCTATGTGGGAACGGTCGCCATGACCGGAGGGCGCACGGAACCCGTCCACTGGGGACGTGTGGGAGACCCGATCAATCCTTCTATTTTTGATTACTACGCGCTTTCCAAAGTTTATTCCGAACTGGCGCTTTTCGAATCGGGACTGAAACACTGGGTATCCATCCGTCAGACCGGGCAGCATCCAAGCAGCGAGGGCGCGGGCGAAGAGCCGATTATTTTCCATCAGCCGCCGAACAACGTGCTGGAATGGAGTACATCCATTGAGTCGGGAATCTGCATGGCAAACGCCTGTGAGGAATGGGTGCCGGAATCCTTCTGGAGAAAGGCCTATAACCTGAGCAGCGGCGCGGGCTACCGGTTAACGACCTGGGAACTGATGGATATCAACCTGAGCGCGTTTGGCCTTGGGCTGAAGGATCTGTTTGACTGTGATATGATCGCGCAGTACAATTTCCACGGGCACTACTACAGTGACGCAGATCAGTTGGATGACATCCTGCATTTCCGGTGTATTCCCGCGGAGCAGTACTGGGGAGGCGTGAAAGAAGAGATGCGCCGTATGGCCGCCAATCCCATGATCCGCGCCATGTTCCCCACCGGAGAACAGATGAAAGCCCATAATAAGGAAATCGGCCGTAAACGGATGGGAACCTACTGGATGTTTGAAAATAACGAGGAAAACTGGATCAGGGCGTTCTTTGGCTCCCGGGAGAAGCAGAAAGCCATCGGCAGTTGGGATACCTATGATCTGCATCACCCCAGCGAGGAAGTCACTTATCTGGATCATGGGTATGACGAATCCAAGGGCCTGGAGGAGCTGACCCTGGCAGATCTGCAGAAAGCTGCAGAGTTCCGTGGAGGAAAATGTCTGGCAGAAGAAGTTCCTGATATCTATACCCCGATCCGCTGGCAGTGCGCGGATGGGCACGAATTCCTGATGTCGGTCAACGCGGCGCTTCATGGCGGACACTGGTGTCCGGAGTGCCTGAAGCATGAATGGCGCTACGGGGAGATCGCGAAGAAGAATCCCTTCTATGCGCAGGTATGGACGCCGATCCATGGAGAGGGTGACGATTATGTGATCCCGATGGATTACAGCGGTTATGACGTCTCAAAAGAACTGAAAGAGAAGCTGGGTCTGTAAAAGCTCCGCTTAATACTTAAAAGAATACAGCAAAAGGCAGAGAAAGCGAATGTCCGTGCGGGACAATTTGTGCAGTCTCTGCCTTTTGTTGCTTCAGAGGGACTTTTCATACGCCATCTGAAAAAGGGAGAGAAAAAGAGGATATCATAATCGTATGCAGATGAAAGCACAGGATTGCATAAAAATGTGATAATGTCACAGTTCTGTTTCATTCTTTATGCTATGCTATAGTAAACGAAGCAAAGGTCATTATGGCTGTGAAAAACGGCGATATCACCGGAAAAACGGTTGGAGTTCGCCGCAGAGAAGATATGGAAGCTATGCTCTGATAAATACATGAGAAAAGGAGAAAATACTATGGGATTCTTTGATTTTTTGAAAGCGCCTGATATGAATGAGGGATTGAAACGATTCTCGGCTACGCCGGGGGCCGTGTTGCTGGATGTCCGTACCAGAAGCGAGTACGCCGGGGGTCATATACCGGGAAGCCGGAATATTCCTTTGCAGGAAATACAGAAAGCCCCGTCAGCCATCCCACGTAAAGATACGCCGCTGTTTGTCTATTGCCAAAGCGGGGGACGCAGTAAACAGGCTGTTTCACTGCTTCAGAAACAGGGATATACGAACGTGACAAATATAGGCGGTATCAGTTCTTATCAGGGGAAGGTGGTACGTAAGTGATGAAAGTTGTAATTATCGGCGGCGTGGCCGGGGGCGCGACAGCCGCAGCCAGAATCCGGAGACTGGATGAGCATGCGGAAATTACAGTGTTCGAGAGATCCGGCTATGTATCTTATGCTAACTGTGGGCTCCCTTATTATATCGGGGGCGTGATCAAAGATGCGGAAGAACTGACGCTTCAGACTCCGCAGAGTTTCTGGAGCAGGTTCCGGATTTCAATGAAAACCAGGCACGAAGTAACAGCCCTCCATCCGGAAAAGAAAACGGTTACCGTAAAGAACCTGGAAACAGGGGAGGTCTTTGAAGAAGCTTATGACAAACTGCTGCTTGCGCCGGGCGCAAAACCGACGCAGCCACCTCTTCCCGGCGGGAATATTGAAAACCTGTTTACGCTTCGGACCGTAGAGGACACCTTGCGTATCCGTGAATTTGTGGAGAAGCAAAAACCCCGTTCTGCCGTCCTGGCCGGGGGTGGGTATATCGGCCTGGAGCTTGCGGAAAACCTGAACGAACTGGGAGTGGATGTGACGATTATTCAGCGGCCAAAGCATCTGTTAAACCCGTTTGATCCGGAAATGGCCGCTTTTATTCACGCGAAGCTTCGCAGCAAGGGTATACGCCTGAGGCTGGGGCATTCTGTGGAGGGTTTCAGACAGGAGGGCGATAACGTGGAAGTTCTGCTGAAAGATGCTGCTTCTGTCACAACAGACCTGGTTATCCTTGCAATCGGTGTGACGCCGGACAGCCATCTGGCTGTGGAAGCAGGTATAAAAACCGGAATCAAAGGCAGTATCGCGGTGAATGACCGGATGGAAACTTCTGTCCCTGATATTTACGCGGTTGGTGACGCGGTAGAAGTGCAACACCGGATAACAGGGGCAAAATCCCTGATCGCCCTTGCCGGGCCTGCGAACAGACAGGGAAGGATCGCTGCGGACAATATCTGCGGCGGGGACAGCCGGTATCCCGGTTCCATAGGCTCTTCTGTTATTAAAGTATTTGAACTGACGGCTGCCTGTACCGGTATTAATGAAAAAACAGCTTTGCAGGCCGGCATCGATTATGACAAGGTATATCTTTCACCCTCCAGCCATGCGTCTTATTATCCGGGCAGCAAAGTCATGACCATGAAAATACTCTGGGAAAAGGGAAGCAAACGCCTTCTGGGCGCGCAGATCATCGGGGCGGACGGGGTGGATAAACGCATTGACGTACTCGCCGCCGCCATGGCCGCAGGGATAACAGCTCCGCAGCTGGCGGAACTGGATCTTGCCTACGCGCCGCCTTATTCTTCCGCAAAAGATCCCGTCAATATGGCCGGGTTTATGATCGAAAATATAGTCAATGGAAAGGTCAGCCAGTTTTTCCGGGAGGAGGCGGATGCGCTTCCCAGAGACGGATCCCTGAACCTGGTGGATGTGCGGACGGAAGAAGAGTACCGGTCCGGGCATCTGGAAGGATTTCAGAATATCCCGGTGGATCAGCTGAGGGAACATCTGAGCGAACTGGATCCTCAAAAACCTGTGCGGCTTGTCTGCCAGAGCGGACTGCGAAGCTATCTGGCCTGCAGGATACTGAGCCAGAATGGATTTACCTGCTCACACCTGGCAGGGGGATACCGGCTTTACGAAACGGTAAGAAAAGAACGCTGCGCGGCAGAAGAAGCCTGGCCCTGCAGCATGGAAAAATAAGGAAACAGCGGAGATGCGCAGAGATAAGCGCAGGCTCCGCTTTTTCTTTCACCTTGATGGGAGGATCACTACGGTTTTCTTTGGCAGAAAACTGTGATTGCAGATTTCATTGACGCAAGCGGAAAATACAGGATATAATTATAGGGCGGGAGGTTCTGTTCCCGCCCCGCGCCACGAAAGCCAGAATGGCCCGGAAATTATGCGATTTACGGGAGAATGCGCATATGGGCGTTCTGTAATACTCTGAGCCTTTTAACGATAGACGCAGTGTAATTACACAATAGGGAAAAGAGGTGCAATAGCGCATGAGCGAATACAAACCGCCATTTCATACGACTGACAGAATAACCAATCTGGTCGCTGCCATCAGTGAACAAATTGGCCGGATCAAGGTACTTTCGCACGGCAATCTGAATCCGCACCTGAGAAAGAAAAACAGAATACGTACTATCCATTCTTCACTTGCCATCGAGCAAAATTCACTTTCCCTGGAGCAGGTCACAGCCATTGTAGATGGTAAACGTGTTCTCGGCAATCCGAATGAGATCAGAGAAGTGAGAAATGCCTATGATACGTATAATATGATGCTTTCGCTTGATCCGTATGCAGTGAAGGATCTGCTGAAAGCGCACAGGATGATGATGGAAGGATTGATACCCGAAAATGGAAGGTTCCGATCCGGTGGAGTAGGTGTGTTCGCCGGCGACGTGGTTGTACATATGGCTCCTCCGGCAAGACTTGTGCCGGGAGAAATTCAGGATCTTTTCGAATGGTATAAAACTTCAGAGATGCATCCGTTGATTCGGAGTTCGATCTTTCATTATGAGTTCGAATTCATTCATCCGTTCGCGGACGGCAACGGCCGCATGGGCCGTATGTGGCACAGTTTGCTTCTCGGCAAATGGAATGAGATTTTCTATTGGTTGCCGATTGAGGAACTGATCCGATCCAGGCAACAGGAATACTACAATGCTCTCGGAGCCTCAAACCGGGAATCGGACAGCAGTGCGTTTGTAGAACTGATGCTGGAAATTATTCTTGATACGCTTAGGGAAACGACCGTGGTTGGAAATGCGGAGGAGTCTACAAAAGCAGCGGCAAATTCATACATACAGAAACTGCTCCATGTACTTGGTGACGAAGAATTGTCTGCTGCTGAAATCATGAGGCGATTGGGGCTTTCTCATAGGCCGACTTTCCGTAAAAACTATCTGAATCCGGCATTGGAGCAAGGATTTATCAATATGACAATACCGGATAAGCCGAACAGTCGTAATCAAAAATACAGGCGGAGATAACTTGGTCGCTGACCGATCAAGATAAGCGACCAAGTTACCGACCAAGTTATCCGCAGACCAGGTTTTGGCTGCTGTAAAGATTCAATAAAGGTGTGCCCTGTGGGGATAGAAGAAAGGCAAAATGTTTTATTTCCATCGGAAGTGACCGGTCCCGGCCCCGAGTTCAAAATGGTATTTCGCAATACCAAGATCAATTTTTGAGTAAAAACCAAGACCTGCCTTCGCGGAAACGGTATCCCTGTCCAGAGAAAATACAAATTTCTGCTGATTCATGGCGGTAGGCGCCAGCAAAGCGGCG
Source organism: uncultured Mediterraneibacter sp. (assembly GCA_944375755.1). Classification (GTDB taxonomy): domain Bacteria; phylum Bacillota; class Clostridia; order Lachnospirales; family Lachnospiraceae; genus Mediterraneibacter. The sequence goes on from CALWBC010000197.1 coordinate 9,256, forward strand.
TCAATTCCTTTCAGAAACCAGTCCGGCGGAGTTCCCTGTACATTCATGACGCTTTCTCCGGGTCTGGATTTGTGGGGCACTCCGTTGGAAAGCCCGTAACCGACTGCGATTACCAGACACAGCTTTTCGCCGCGGTTCAGTTGAAGCTTTGCCGCCCCTTTTTTGTAGGTCATGGCAACCCAGCAGGTATTCAGGCCCAGCATCTGGGCAAAGAGAACAATTTTTTCTCCGTAATAGCCGCATCTTTCCTCTAAATCAGAGTTTTTCTTTCCGGCGAGAAGTATGTAGTTTCTGACGCCGGAGAATTTTCCGTAATGAGCCATGAAACTGTCGAATGCATTTGGCTCGTCCAGCACCAGCTGCAGATGCAGCCCGCTTTCTTTGCTGCATTTCTCAATGTAATTCTGAAGATTTTCTTTTGTTTCCCCTTCTATGGGCCGGTTGGCGTAGGAGCGGACAGAGTGCCGTTCCTTCATGGCCTGTAATAAATCCATGGATATCCCTCCTGCCATTCTTTAAAATCGAAACATTTATCCGGAATGCCCCGGTATGAAAATATGTGTTTTAAGTATCGTTGCCGCTCCTGTCAGGCACGTATTTCATAAACTCTCTGATGTCGCAGAACAGAGTGATAAGATTGTTCAACTGGCCGGCCTCCGGATCCAGGTAATAATAAATACAGGTGCCTTCTTTTCTGCTTTTTACGATTCCCGCATCTTTCAGAATCTGCATATGGTGCGACACTGCCGGGCGCGAAAGGTTCGTCAGCGCCGCGATATCAATCACGCGGCTGCCGCTGCATTTGCTCTGCAGCATAATACAGAGAAGATGCTGCCTGGTTCCGTCTCCGAGGGCGGTCAGTATTTTCTGGCAGGCTTTAAACTCTTTTTCCAGCCTCTGGACATCTGCTGTCGTATTTTCCATTTTTAGTTTCTCCATTCGTTTAAGCGCTTGAACTGTTTTATTATATCATTTTATGAGAGGTTTTGCGCATCTGTAAAGAAAGTCGAGATCATTCATTCTCCAGGAGTTTTCATCTCAGGCAATAAAGGCGGTATTTTGCGTCGGATATTCCCATATTTAATAATAAATATGTCGTAATATACAATCTGTGCGAAAATCGAAATAGTCCGTAAAATGTATGCATCAGATTGTGGAATGATGATTATATGAACGAGGGTTTTGTTGTCACAAGGCTTAAGCAGTTATGTGAAGAAAGAGGATGGTCGGATTACAGACTGGGAAAAATCTGCGGAATCCCGAACTCAACCATTCATAATATCCTCCATAGAGTTTCTTCGCCGTCCATACCTTCTCTGATGAAGATCTGTGACGGGATGGGGATCACGATGGCGCAGTTTTTCTCGGAAGGTGAAAGCGTGGAGCTGACGGAGGAACAGAGGGAATTGCTGGAGTGATATAATTCCCTGAATGCACAGGGGAAGGAACGGGTGATGGCCTATGTGAAAGGAGTTGCCGACGGCCAATAGGTTACCCACAGGAAAAAATAGAAGCGGTCGTTGCAATCTGTTTATAAAAGTCAGGGGGCTATGCTTTCACTGCCTCTTTATTTTACTGTGACACAAGGAAAAGCGCCGCTCAATCACCGGTTCCGGGTGATCGAGCGGCACTGTTCTCAGAATGACATGGACGGGTACCTCAAAAGTGGTTTTGGGGTACCCTCTATTTATAACTGCCGTACTTTAAAGTGGTTTCATACCAGGCGTCAAAATTCTCCTCTTTATACTCATCGATCACGATGGAAGTATCCATGATAAAGCCACCGCCCGGAGCGCAGGCATCCAGCATTCTCCTGGTTTTCTCAATGATATCCTCTTTCCTGCCATAGATCAGATCGGCAGTGGGCAGATTGCCGCAGATACAGGCAGTATCTCCCAGTATCTTTTTGGCTTTGGCAATATCCACTTCTTCAAACATGAAAATACATTTGCCCTTCGGAACCTGCTTCATGATTTCCAGACGGGTATTATAAGGTCCTTCACAGAATACATAAGGGATCATGTCGCAGGCAATGATTTCTTCAATGACACGGTAGAGGGAAGGCCAGTAGAATTTTTCGTAGGTCTCATTGCTCATCATGATGTCTGTGCCGCCATGGAGAGGCATAAATACATATTTTACGCCGTTGGCTTTGAGCCCGTGTACATTCTTTACTGCGATCTCCGTAAAGAAATCAATGGCTGCCAGTACCTTATCCGGCACTTCAAAGATATCCATCGGCACGTTAATGTAGCCGCGCAGGTTGTCGGCAAGCATATCGTAAGGAGCGTTCTGTCCAAGGGTGCAGCCGGGAGGAGTCTGCAGCTCTACCGCCAGATTGATCAGCTCTCCCTGGGCGGCGACCCATTCATTTGCTTTTCTTCCGGCTTCCATCAGAGCCAGCAATGCTTCTTTTACTTCCGGATCGGTAAAAATACCAAAGGAAGCGTAATGACCGAATTCCACCACGTCCTGAAAGCTGACTTTAGCCAGGCCAGCAAGTCTTTTATGCCTGCGGGGATAAACCTTCGTCAGGAAAAATTTGGACGGATCGCGGAGAAATTCATCATATTCGTCCATCTGCAGATAAGTAATGTCATTGATCTGATAACCGGAACTGCGGCTTAGGCGTCCGCTGGGACCCGGCCAGTTGATAGCAACCGAATCCAGGGCTTCCAGAACTTTGATGGGGTAAGCGGCCGGATTCCAATAGAGATCAATATCGTAGTTACTGAGTAAGTGGGTGACGCCATCCTTCATATTCCGAAGATCCATCAGTCCCTCATACATACTGATTCCGCTGGCCTGAACATATGCGCCATAGCCAAATTTCGGCGCGAAGGGAACCCGGTCTCCCTCCTGTAATGCAACCGCTGCATTTACCCGCGCCTGTTTTTCCTGGAATGTGTCCGTCATAAGCAAACCTCCTTCTGATATTTTGTGTGGATATATAAATTATAGCTGATATTTCTGGCAAATACAATGATTTTTTGTGAAAACAGCACAATATCTGGGGCTGATTATCTGAAGAGAAGAAACGACAGGTATCACCATATTGCCCAAACCATTTTTTCCATATATAATTATCACATATACTTTAATATGGTAAAGGAGAAAAATATGGATATTTACACTGCGTTAGATGAGTTACAGCAGAAAGCAAAACATGACCCGGAAATAAAAGCCGCGCTGCTGGCTACCCGCTCGGAATCCAATCCGGTAGATGCATTTTGCAGCAAATGCCGGGAATATGGATACGAAATTTATGAGATGGATCTGATCAGCGCCGGAGAGGATTTCTACGCTTCCATGCGGCGGAGCACAAACGGCGGCGGTGAAAATTCTCCAAAGCTTCAGGGCGAGGATGATTTTTACGAGCTGTTCTTTGCGGCGCTGGAATAAAGAAATGTATGAATACGAATGCGGAAGAATATACAGGGGGGACGAATTCGTATCCTGCAGGATGGCGTTTAGGAATATCCGGGAAGAAGAGGCGCTTCCTTTTGAATTGTGCAGAGTCGGTATAAAATCATTGCATATACAATAAAATTACATTACAATATACAATATAAATAAATGGAGGTGTAATGTTATGGCAAGCACAATACAGGTTCGTGTAGATGATGAATTAAAAGATAAAGCAGATCAGTTATTTAAAGATCTCGGCACAGATACAACTACTGCAGTGCGAATGTTTTTGATACAGGCAGTTGCCCAGAATGGCTTTCCCTTTGAAATAAAACGGGTGAAAACCACTCACTTTTCCGGAATGACGGAAGAGGAACTTTTGGAGAAATTGGAAAGGGCAAGAGAGTCGGCTTCTGAGGGGAAATATCGGTCGGCGGATTCTGTGATTTCGGATATAAGGAGAACGTATGGTTTATGAAGTGGTAGTAACTGCTGATGTAGAGAAAGATTTAAATCAATTTATCAGATATCTCTTGCTGGAAAAGAAAAGCGAACAAGCCGCAACGAGTGTTTTGAATGATTTTGAAGCTACAATTAACAACCTGAAAATTTCAGCGGGCAGTTTAAAACTATGTGATAATCCGCGGTTAAAGAAATGGGGTTATCGCCGGATCAATTTCCTGTCGCACAGATATTTTCTGCTCTATCGTATTGTTGATAATACAGTGTATGTTGATAACGTATTTCATGAATTACAGGATTATGAGAGCAGTCTGCTTTAATATAACCGATTGCTTTCAGCTGGTATCTTTACCGGGACAAACAACGCGCCTGGAAATCGTAGCAGTCTCAACAGATACTGCCGCAGTTTTGCTTTTCAGGTGTTGAAAGCCGGCTCTTCTTATGCTATGCTGTACATGCTTTTTTAGAATTTTCGAAAAAGTGAACAGGGCAAACGCCCTGTTTAAAAATAAGCAAAGGAAGAGGATGGAAGAATGACAGAAGAAGAAAAGGCGCTGGCCGGCCAGCTGTATTTTGCCCGGGAGGAATCCATTCAGAAGGAACGGGTGCGCAGCCAGGAGCTGAGCTATGAATACAATCAGCTGCGGCCGTCCCAGACAGAGGAGAGGGAAGCGATTATCCGGCGGGAGATGAAGAAAGTGGGAGAACGCTTTCGGATTGAAGCTCCCTTTTACTGCGATTTCTGGGGAAGAGTCACGCTGGGAGAAGATTTTTTTGCCAATTATAATTTTGTACTGCTGGCCGGAAATGAAGTGATTTTCGGAGATCATGTGCTGATCGGGCCGAACTGCGGCATTTACGCCGCGGGTCATGCTTACGATACCGAACGGAGGGACGCGGGTCTTGAGTATGCCCGGCCGGTGCGGATCGGCAGCCATGTCTGGATCGGAGGCCATACGTCGATTCTCTCCGGTGTAACGATCGGGGACGGAAGCATCATTGGAGCGGGAAGTGTGGTGACCCGCGATATACCTGCCAATGTGGTGGCCGCCGGAAATCCCTGCCGGGTGCTTCATCCTGTTTCTCCGGAGAGAGACAGGCAGTATATGGAGTACGGAGGATTCGCAGGATAAAACAGTTCTGTCTGGCAAAATGCGGAGTGGTGGACAAAGGGAGGATTTCAGTGAGAAATTTCAGGCTGTGGTTTTCTGGACATAAAAAAGGAATAAAAACAGCGGCGATTATTGTCTGGGGGATTCTTCTGGCGCTGATCGCGGCGTACATTGTGATCAATGCGCTGGTGGTCTTTAATAACGGATGCCTGGAGGGGATTTTCGACGATGAGCCTTATTACAGAGATGGAAAGGTGTATCTGGAGCGCGATATCTGGTTCAGCAGTGATGTAAATGTGGAAGTTTATGAAAGTGAAAATATTTTCTTCGTAAGGCTTGTGGATGAGTACAACAGGCCGGCATC
>CALWBC010000198.1 GCA_944375755.1 uncultured Mediterraneibacter sp.
CTTCTTCGCATACTTTTTGTAGTTGGTAAAGAGAGGGGCCATGTAGGACCACATTTCCTTCATCTTATACAGGATCGTCCGGTCACCTGACATTTCCTGGCAGTATGCCCGGTACAAAATATCATGAAATTTCCTGAGTTCTTCTTTGTCCGCTCCCGCTCCGCCACATATTTTTCTGCCAAGCGCCGGATCTGCCAGCACGCCTCTGCCGGTCATGACGCGGTCCACTTCCGGAAACCGTTCCTCAAATCTGTCAAAATCTTCCACCGTAAATATATCGCCATTATAGCAGAGCACGTTTCTGCTTTCTTCTGCCGCATAAGAAAACATTTCCATGTTTGGCTGATTTTTATAGAAATCCCTCTGAAGTCGGGGATGTATAATCAGCTCCTCCATGGGATATCGATTATATATTTCCAGAATGCGAGGAAATTCCTCCGGGTTTTCCACACCAATCCTTGTCTTCACCGAAATTTTGATCCTGCAGTTTTCAAAAATTTCCTCCAGGAACGCGTCCAGATGATCCGGATACGCCAGGAATCCGGATCCCCGTCCCTTCGTAACTACTGTCCTGGACGGACATCCAAGATTCAGATTGATCTCGTCATACCCAAGCTCTTCCAGCTTTTCCGCAGTGCGTATGAAATCCTCTGCCCGGTTTGTCAGAATCTGCGGTACCGCATGCATTCCCTTATTATGTTCCGGAAGGATATCCTTTTTCTCTCTGCTGCTGAAATGCCCCATCTGATTTGGATTAATGAACGGGATAAAATACTTGTCAAAACCACCGAAGCACTCATACACCGCATTCCGGTAAATCCATCCGGTAATCCCCTCGAGCGGAGCCAGGTACAGTTTCGGTCCGCTGCTTCTCTTCTGTTTTTCCATCTTCTCTCTGGCCAGTCCTTTCTTTTCCTGTAACCCGTCTGCTGTGCGGCGCATCACGGCACAGCACGCTTCCTACGTTATTACATATCAGTCATTCTTGTCAAGCCCAATCTGATATGCTAAGATTGTGGAAGATCTTTTTTGAAACAAAGGAGTGATAATTACATGCACACAATCAGAAAATTTATTGACTACTACGCACCGTATAAGACGGTCTTTTTTATTGACCTGATCTGCGCCGCATTTATCAGTATCGTGGATCTTGCCTATCCACAGATTCTGCGGACCATGACAAACACACTGTTCACCCGGGACAGCGCGGTGATTCTCCGCGCGCTCCCCCTGATCGCCGCAGCGCTCCTCATCATGTATGTGATACAGAGTCTGTGCAAATATTACGTGAGCTACCAGGGGCATATGATGGGGGCAAATATGGAGCGGGATATGCGCCAGCAGCTCTTTGACCACTACGAAAAGCTTTCCTTCTCCTACTACAGCCAGAACAATTCCGGACAGATGATGAGCAAGCTTGTCTCAGACCTGTTCGACATCGCGGAATTCGCCCACCACGGGCCGGAGAACCTGTTTATCTCCCTTGTGAAGATCATCGGTTCCTTCGTCTTTCTCTTTCTGATTAACTGGAGACTCGCTCTCCCGCTCATACTGCTCGTCCTTTGCATGTTTCTCTTCTCCTTTCATCAGAATCAGAGAATGCAGGAAACATTCATGGAAAACCGGAGAAAAATCGGTGATGTAAACTCCAGCCTTCAGGATACCCTTGCCGGCATCCGTGTGGTGCAGTCATTTGCAAACGAGGATATAGAGCGTGAAAAATTCAGAAAAAGCAACCATGCCTTTCTCATTTCCAAAAAAAACAATTACAGCTGCATGGGAAGCTTCATGGGCTGGAATCTGTTCTTCCAGGGAATGATGTATCTGGTGACACTTGTGTTCGGCGGATACCTGATCGCAAAAGGTCTCATGAATGTCGGAGACCTGGCAATGTATGCCCTCTATATCGGTATCTTCATCAGCCCGATCCAGATTCTCGTCGAACTCATTGAAATGATGCAGAAAGGACTCGCCGGTTTCCGCCGCTTTCTTGATGTTATGGAGACAGAGCCGGACATTGTGGACGCCCCGGATGCCAGACCCCTCACCAGTGTAAAAGGCAGAGTATGCTATGAAGATGTATCCTTCCACTACAGCGATGACGATACACCGGTGCTCTCACATGTATCATTTGAAATTCCGGCCGGCAGATCCATTGCGCTTGTCGGACCGTCCGGAAGCGGGAAAACCACCATCTGTTCCCTTCTTCCCCGTTTCTACGATGTAACCGGTGGAAAAGTTACCATAGACGGCAAAGACGTTCGCAGCCTGACCCTGAAAAGCCTGCGCAGCCAGATTGGAATGGTTCAGCAGGACGTATATCTGTTTTCGGGAACAATCCGTGAAAATATCGCCTACGGAAAACCCGGAGCATCCATGGATGAAATCATAGAAGCCGCAAAGAGGGCCAATATCCACGACTTTATCCAGGAACTCCCCGACGGCTACGAAACATTTGTCGGAGAACGCGGCGCCCGTCTCTCAGGGGGACAGAAACAGCGTATATCCATTGCCAGAGTCTTTCTGAAAAATCCGCCGATTCTGATCCTGGACGAAGCCACAAGCGCTCTTGACAACGAAAGCGAGCGCTGGATTCAGCAGAGTCTGGAAGAGCTCTCAAAAGACCGCACCACCATCACCATTGCACACCGCCTTTCCACAATCCGGAATGCTGATGAAATTATCGTAATCACAGAAGACGGAATCGCAGAGCGCGGGACACATGAGTCGCTGTTGGAAAAAAACGGGATTTATGCGCATTACTATAATATGTAAAATTCTGATTTTTCTGATCGGGA
>CALWBC010000199.1 GCA_944375755.1 uncultured Mediterraneibacter sp.
ACAGCGTTATTTCCGCCGCCGCCTACTCCGACAACAATTATTCTTGCGGCCGCTTCCGATTCGTTGGTTTTAATTTCTAACAAGAGTATTTCCTCCTTTGTCGTCTTATTAATTGCTTATACATCCCTTTATTGAACGCTACAATTCAATAAGTATATAATATAGTTTTTTTCGCAAATAATCAATAGATTTTTTCCTATTTTTCTGATTTTTTATACTATTCCCAATACTGCCAGAGCTTCCCTTACTGCGCGGACGGCACAAAGCGAATTGACTCCGACTCGTCATTATAGTTTTCCAGATGCAGTGTCCCCGGAGTATCCGGATAGAGTTCGGAAAGCTTCTGTAGAATCGGTCCCACCTGTTCGAGTTTCACCTCGTAATTGCCGCTTCCAAGCATCACCTCTACGGAGCCGAAATACAGACAAATGCCTCCGTCCGCGCAGGACATCCTGTCCGGACTCAGGGAAAGCTCACGGACATATCCGGATATTTCCACAATTTTATCAAAAATACTGTCATCCTCCACCGGAAGACTTTTTCCGATTTCCACACCGGAAGTGTCAAAAGCAAGCCCTTCAATATAGGGAACGCCTTCAACGACACGGCTCGTCCTCAAAATAGCGGTACCGTTTTCATCAAAATACAGATATCCGCCGTCATAGTCCACATATCCGGCCATCTTCCTCTCTCTGACCTGAACATGTACGGTCCACGGATTTTTCAGTGAAATATCGAACTTTTCCACAGCCGACGGAAGATCCGCCTCCGTATAGTTATATTTCAGAAGTACATAGAGCGAATTCACTGAAAAACGGTCGTTCTGAATCCAGGAAGTAATCGTATTCTCACCATAGTAGGAGTTGCCTTCCACTTCAAACGTCCGCACCCGGAAGAGAAATACGACTACTGCCGCGAGGATCACCAGCGCCGCCAGAATCGAGAGCAGAACCGGCCATACTTTTTTCTTTTTTCGCTTTTTCTTTTTCATCTGTATGCCTCCTTATTCGTGTATCCGTAAATCCGGATCTTCCCGCGGAACTTTCCCATTCCTGCCGTGCCGCAGGTTTATCCCGGTCTTTTCTCCGCCGTATTTCGATGGGGGTGTTCAATCCTGCCTGATACGCTCAGAACAAGCCCCATTTCCAGAAGAAGAAACATAACCGAGGTTCCCCCGTAACTGATAAAAGGCAGAGTGATTCCCGTATTTGGAATAGTATTGGTAACCACCGCAATATTCAAGATCACCTGTATCATCATATGCGCCATTGCTCCGGCAGCGATCAGCGCGCCGAAGAGATCCGGGGCTTTCGTGGAAATCACGAAAAAACGCCAGATCAGGACAAGGAACAGCAGAATGATGACTCCTGCCCCCACAAGCCCCAGCTCCTCGCAGATGATCGGGAAAATCATGTCGTTCTGCGCCTCAGGAAGAAATCCCAGCTTCTGCACGCTGTTTCCCAGACCTCTTCCGAAAAGGCCCCCGCTGCCGATGGCATAAAGTCCCTGGAGCGTCTGATAGCCTTTCTCATACTGTTCCGGATGACGCCAGATGGCGATACGTTCCAGACGGTAGCTCTCCATGGCAAGGAAAACCGCCATAAACGCCGCCCCCGCGCTTCCCATCCAGATAAACTGGGAATATTTCGGGCTGGCGACAAATACAAGAACCACCGCGATTCCGAGTATGATAATCGCAGTGCTTAAATTGCTCGCCCCCACCAGTGCCACAATCGGGAGGACCGGCAGCATCATGAGCACAAGCGTCCGAAATCTGTGCATCTTCCTTGCATTTCTGCTCACCATCCATGCCAGAAAGAGGATCACCGCCACTTTTGCAAACTCTGAGGGCTGAAAAGAAAGAGGGCCCAAAGACAGCCATCTTTTGGACCCGTTATATTCATCTCCAAAGAGCATAACCGCAACAGAAAGAGCTATCGCGCCCAGATACCCCGGAATTGCAAAAGGTATCCATCTGTGATAGTCGATACGGGCAATGATTCCCATCCCCAGAAGCCCGAGAAACGTGGCAAATCCCTGCTTTTTGAGATAATACAGGGAATCATGAAACTTGACTCTCCCATTGTACGCGCTGGTACTGTAAAGCACCACCAGACCGATAACAACCAGAATCATCACGACTGCCGCCAGTGTCTCGTCATACCGCCTCTTCCCTTCAGGACGCTCCAATAAACTCCACTCCCTACAGCTGATTTACAAGTTCTTTGAATTTATCTCCGCGTTCCTCATAATTTTTAAACATGCCCCAGCTCGCGCACGCAGGTGAAAGAAGCACCGCGTCTCCCGGCTGAGCGTATTCCACACATCTGTCAAATGCCTCTTCAAATGTGTCCGCCATTACGATATCTGTAAAACCGTGTTTTCTGGCTGTCTCCGCGATTTTCTCCCGCGTAGCGCCCAGAAGCACCAGCTTCTTTACTTTTCCGTCAAATGCTTCAATCCATTCATCGTAAGTGGAGTCCTTGTCATATCCGCCGCCGATCAGCACAGTAGGCCGGTTCATCGCCTGTATTCCGCGAATCGCCGCATCCGGATTGGTTCCCTTGGAATCATTGTAGTAGACAACTCCGTTTTTCTCTGCCACAAACTCGATCCTGTGCTCCACTCCGCGGAACTCTTTTAAGGTCTTTCTGATCACATCCATGGGAGTTCCGTAAACGTATGCCATCGCGACCGCCGCCATTGCATTCTCATAATTATGTGTACCGAGAATCTGCAGTTCACTCACATCGCAGACCGGAATATGCCCGTCAATCTCACAGACAATCGTTGTCCCGTCCAGATAGACGCCTCTGTTAAGTTTACGCCGGCTGCTGAAATATAGAACCTGAGCCGCGGTACTT
>CALWBC010000200.1 GCA_944375755.1 uncultured Mediterraneibacter sp.
GTAACAAGACCGCAAAATGGTCGTGCAGAGGCACTCTCATTTTACGGTCTTTAACATTCAGAACGAAGGATTCTCATCCGTTCCTGCTCCAACGCATGGCTCACGCAGTCCCCTGTTTTTGAACTGGCGCATCCGACCGGGAAAACACATCGGCAGCAGTTGTTTCCACCACAAACCTTCCCATTAATCAACAAAATAGTCCGAATAAAGAACCAACGTCGCGGCTGAAAGGTGCTGAAATCTGTAGTACCGACCGGCTGCACTTATTTCCTGTAGCGGAACCCGTACACATCTCCGTCCCCGCAGAAATACGTTATGACAATTCCTCCTGGTTTCGCCTGTTTTGATATTGGAAGTGAATGAACAAAACAGCTGACAGCTTTACAAATACCCCCATTTATCATACAATGGAACAGGGCGGGAAGCGCCCGTGAATCTTGACAGGAGGTCATACAGTTATGAAGAAACCGGTTTTAGTCATTATGGCGGCTGGAATGGGAAGCAGATACGGCGGATTGAAGCAGATCGACCCGGTGGATAAAGAGGGACATATCATCATGGATTTTTCCATATATGATGCAAAACGCGCCGGATTTGAAAAGGTTGTTTTTATCATTAAAAGAGAAAATGAAGCTGATTTCAGAGAGACGATTGGCAGAAGAATAGAAAAGGTAATGGATACCGCATATGCGTTTCAGGAGATTGATAATATCCCGGAAGGATTTGAAGTGCCGGAAGGACGGGTAAAACCATGGGGGACAGCGCATGCGGTATTGAGCGCAATAGATGAGATCGACGGTCCCTTTGCGGTAATCAACGCGGATGATTACTATGGACGTCACGCGTTTCAGACGATCTATGATTATCTGACAACCCATGAGGATGACGAAAAATACCGTTATACAATGGTCGGCTACCGCCTGAAAAATACAGTGACAGATAACGGATATGTGTCCAGAGGAATCTGTGAACTTAATGCGGACAGAGAGCTTGTCAGTGTCACGGAAAAAACAAGAATTGAGAAGCGGGAGGGCAAAATCGCCTATTCCGAAGATGACGGGGCAACCTGGATTCCGATCGACGGAGAAACGCTTGTGTCCATGAATATGTGGGGATTTACACGCAGTATGCTTGATGAGATCAGAAAGGGATTTCCAAAGTTTCTTGAAAAAGGTCTGAAAGAAAATCCGATGAAATGCGAGTATTATCTCCCGGCTGTTGTGAGTGAACTGCTGGCTGAGAACAAAGCCGCAGTCAGGGTACTGGAATCCGAAGATAAATGGTACGGCGTTACCTATAAAGAGGATAAGCCGATGGTGGTGGAGGCAATTCAAAACCTGAAGGATCATGGCCTCTACCCGGAAAAACTGTGGGAAGAATAGAACTGCAGAAAAAGATAAGCATGGATTTATAAAAAGATTCGTGCAACATTTTTACCATAATATGATTTAAAATTATAAAGCAATCAGAACTTGCGGGTGCTATAATGTGACCGTAAACAGTTCAGAAAGATGCAGATCAGACAAGGAGGAAATCATATGTCAATCTTAGTTACCGGAGGAGCCGGATTTATCGGAAGCCATACCTGTGTGGAGCTTCTGAACGCAGGTTATGAAGTAGTTGTTGTCGACAATCTTTACAATGCGTCAGAGAAAGCGCTTGATCGTGTAAAACAGATCACAGGTAAAGACCTCACATTTTATAAAGTAGATATTCGTGATAAAGAAGGTTTAAACGAAGTATTTGAGAAAGAGGAGATAGAATCCGTAATTCACTTTGCGGGCCTGAAGGCAGTGGGAGAATCCGTACGCAAACCGTTGGAGTATTATGAGAACAACATTGGCGGTACGCTGAACCTCTGTGATGTTATGAGAAATCACGGAGTGAAGAACATTATCTTCAGTTCTTCCGCAACAGTATACGGCGATCCCGCATTTATTCCGATTACGGAGGAATGCCCGAAGGGAACCTGCACGAATCCGTATGGATGGACAAAATGGATGCTGGAGCAGATTCTGACTGATCTGCATACGGCGGATCCGGAGTGGAATGTAGTGCTTCTGCGTTACTTCAACCCGATCGGTGCACACAAGAGCGGACTGATCGGAGAGGATCCGAAGGGAATTCCGAACAACCTGATGCCATACATCACTCAGGTCGCAATCGGAAAGCTGCCGTGTCTTGGCGTGTTCGGCAATGATTATGACACACCGGACGGAACCGGGGTTCGCGATTATATCCATGTAGTGGATCTTGCGGTAGGACATGTACGGGCAGTTGAGAAGCTTCGGGAGAAGGCAGGCGTTTCCGTTTACAATCTGGGTACCGGAAACGGATATTCCGTTCTTGACATGGTGAAGGCATTTGAGAAAGCCTGCGGCAAAGAGATCCCCTACGAGATCAAACCGCGCCGTGCGGGAGACATTGCTACCTGCTACTGTGATGCGACAAAGGCGAAAAAGGAGCTGAACTGGGTAGCGGAGCGCGGTCTGGATGAAATGTGTGAGGATTCCTGGAGATGGCAGAGCCAGAATCCGAACGGATACAATGACTGATGCGATTCCGTAACATACAGTTGACGAAGAGAAGCGGCTTATGAAAAGAAATGTTGATCTCAATGAGATATCAGACGGAAGGCTCTATTCTTCAGGAGATATGGTGAAAGCGGACTGCCGGGATTGTACCGGCTGCTCCGCCTGCTGCCGTGGCATGGGCGGCTCCATCATTCTGGATCCAATGGACCTCTGGCGTCTTTACCGGGGAATCCACAGAGATTTCACCGCATTGATGGAAGGATATATTGAGCTTGGAATTGTGGATGGGATGATCCTGCCCAATATAAAGATGGACGAAGGGCGTGATGCCTGTCCTTTCCTGAATGAAGAAGGGCGATGCAGTGTACATGATTTCCGTCCCGGAATCTGCCGTCTGTTTCCGCTTGGACGCTGGTATGAAGAAGGCGGAGGGTTCCGCTATTTTCTGCAGATTCATGAATGCAGGAAAAAGGACCGGGGCAAGGTGAAGATTAAGAAATGGCTCGGGATTCCGGACCTGAAATCTTATGAATCCTATATCCAGGCATGGCATGATTTCCTGAGAAGATGCGAGGATGCGCTGGAATCACTGGAAGAGGATCAGGTGCGCGTACTGACTCTCTATGTGCTGAAGAGATTCTATGAGTCTGCTTTCTATGCGCTGGATGAAAAGGGCTTTTACGAAGAATTCTATTCCAGGCTCAAAGAGGCAGAGGAAAAACTGGGCTTTGAATAGAAACGGACATACACAAAGCGGACTGCAACGGCTGAATGCAGACAGAGAAAACCGTATCATGTAATATTTAACACAGTTGGGAATTATTTTGTTGAAAACAATTCTCAACTGTGTTATTATATTTGGCGGTTAGTTGAAACTTGTTAAAATTAGAAAAGGAGAACTTACATGAAGAAGAATCCGCTGAAACTTATCTGGCTTGCCGCTGCATTTGTTACACTTGGTGTCGGGGCCATTGGTGTTGTGCTTCCCGTACTGCCGACAACGCCGTTTCTTCTGCTTTCATCCTTCTGCTTTGCGAAGGGATCGGAGCGGTTCCATAAATGGTTTACGGAGACAAAGCTGTATCAGAATCACCTGGACAGTTTTGTGCGGGAAAGAGCTATGACGCTGAAGACAAAGTTATGTATTCTGCTGCCGGCATCTGCCATGCTGATCTGCGCGGGAATCCTGATGCAGAATGTACCCGGCCGGATCTGCATTGTATTTCTGATCGCATTTAAGTATGTCTACTTCTTTACCAGGATCAGGACTGTTCGTCCGGAATATGGAGACTGTACATATGAGTAAAAACAGAAACCGGAAACCAGAGAATCATGCCCTGTGTGATAAGCGGGAGAAGGAAAAGCAGGTGGTGGATCTGATGATCCGCCTCTACTGCAGGAAAAAACACCGCGGAATGCAGGGAGAGAATGAACTTTGTGCTCAATGTCAGGAGCTGAGAGAATATGCGCGGCAGCGCTCGGATCACTGTCCATTTATGGAGACAAAGACATTCTGCAGCAACTGCAGAGTGCACTGTTACAAGCCGGAGATGCGAGAAAAGATCCGGCAGGTGATGCGGTTCGCCGGACCGAGAATGATGCTGTATCATCCGATTATGGCGGTGCGTCATGTGGCCTGTACCGCTGCGGAAAAACGAAGGCTTCAAAGGAGAGAACAATGATTAAGACAAGACTGATGAAACTGCTGAAAGGATCCGGAAAATATATCGGATGGAACATTTTCTGGCAGTGGATGGCGCTTCTGTTCCAGATCGCCTCCGTCTGTTCAGCGGGATTTCTTCTGGAAGAGCTGTTTGAAAACCATCTTGAGACAGAGGCCGTTCTGACAACAGCTCTGATCGTGGCAGTTTCTGTCATCATGAGATATGTCTGCGAGCGGCAGGCAGCCCGCGCGTCTTACCGCGCGAGCGCGGATGTCAAGAAAGTGCTACGTCACAGAATTTATGAAAAGCTGCTTCGCCTGGGAGCTTCATACAAGGAAAAGGTTCCCACGTCGGAAGTGGTGCAGGTATCTACAGAGGGAGTGGAGCAGCTGGAGATCTATTACGGGAAATATCTTCCGCAGCTGTTTTACAGTCTGCTGGCGCCTGTTACGCTGTTTATTATACTGTCACGGTTCAGCGTAAAGGCATGTGTGGTTCTGCTGATATGCGTGCCCCTGATTCCGCTCTCAATCGTAGCGGTTCAGAAATTCGCAAAAAAACTGCTGAATAAATACTGGGGAATCTACACGGAGCTGGGTGACAGTTTTCTGGAAAATCTCCAGGGACTGACCACGCTGAAAATCTATCAGGCAGACGGAATCAAGGCACAGGAGATGGATGAGGAGTCAGAACGTTTCCGGAAGATTACGATGAAGGTGCTTACCATGCAGCTGAATTCGGTCAGTGTGATGGATATTGTGGCATACGGCGGAGCGGCGGTTGGCATGATCGTAACCGTACGGGAGTTTATGGCGGGGAATATAGGGCTGGCAGGCGCCTTCTCGCTGATTCTGCTTGCATCGGAATTTTTTATTCCTCTGCGCCTTCTCGGCTCGTTCTTTCATATTGCGATGAACGGCATGTCAGCCAGTGATAAGATTTTTCGGATTCTTGATCTTGAGGAGCCGGAAGACGGGACGGTATATCTGACGAATGAAACCGCGGATCCGGCTGATGAAACCGCAGATCCGGCGGACGAGAAGGCTGAAACGAAAGAGATGAAAATCGCGGTCAGAATGTCCGGTGTTTCTTTTGGATATGAACCGGAAAGAAAGGTTCTTGAGAATATTACACTGGAGATTCCTTCGGGAAGTTTTGTTGCCCTGGCAGGTGTTTCCGGGTGCGGAAAGAGCACCATCGCGTCTCTGATTACAGGAAGAAACAGAGGATTTTCCGGCGAGATTACCATAAACGGAATTCCCATTGAAAAAATCGCGGAGAAGGATCTGATGCGCCGGATCACTCTGGTAAGGCATAACAGTTACCTTTTTAAAGGAACGGTAGAGGATAATCTTCGCATGGCGAATCCGGCTGCTGACCGTTCGGACATGGAGGCTGTGCTTAAGAAAGTAAATCTGTATGAATTTCTGGAGCGGCAGGAGGGACTGGAAACCCGGCTGGACGAACAGGGGAGTAATCTGTCGGGCGGTCAGCGGCAGCGTCTTTCCATAGCAAGAGCCCTGCTTGCCGATAGTCCCATGTATATTTTTGATGAAGCGGCGTCCAATATAGACGTGGAGAGTGAAGAAAAGATTATGGAAGTGATCCGTGAACTGGCACAGAAAAAGACGGTTCTGTTTATCTCGCACCGGCTTTCTAATGTTATGACTGCGGACAGGATCTACATGCTGGAGAAGGGAAGAATTACGGAGAGCGGTACTCACGAGGAACTGATGGGGGAAAACGGCGATGAGGCAGCGGACGGAGTCGGAACGGACCGGTTCATGAGCCGGAGAACCGGCGGTCATAAGAGAACCGGCGGGTATGCGGAAATGTTTGAAGAACAGAGAAAACTGTGCGGGTACAGAGAGGAGGCGGCAGTATGATAAAACAGGGAAAAGCAAATAAAAAGTCCGGACAGAATGCCGGACGCCGAAGCGGAATTCGGATCATGGGACAGCTGATCGGTCTTGTAAAGCCATTGTTCCATGTGATGACGGCGGCGGTCTTTCTCGGGGTGATCGGATATCTGTGCGCAATTTTTCTGACCTTTTTTGCCGGAATGGGTCTTCTTGCCGTACTTGTGCCGGATAAGAACATCTCTCTGACGGCGATTTTTGCGATCCTGGCGCTGGCGGCACTTATGCGTGGAATTCTTCACTATGGCGAACAGGCGTGTAACCATTATATTGCATTTAAGCTTCTGGCGCTGATTCGCCACAAAGTATTCGCGGCGCTCAGAAAACTGTGCCCGGCCAAACTGGACGGAAAAGACAAGGGCAACCTGATCTCCATTATTACATCGGATATTGAACTTCTGGAAGTTTTTTACGCACATACGATTTCACCTGTCGCGATCGCTGTCATTGTGTGCGCGATTACTGAAGTGATCTTTTTCAGGTATCATGTTCTGGCTGGTTTTCTGGCTCTTGCGGGATATCTTTCGGTGGGGCTGATCGTTCCGCTGTGGAATTCATCACGGGGAGCAGGAAAGGGAATGGAGTTCCGAACGGAATTCGGAGAACTGAACAGTTATATTCTGGACTCTCTGCGAGGACTGGACGAGACAATCCAGTACGGCCAGGGCAGTGTAAGAAGTGCCGGGATTGACGAGCGCAGCGACAGACTGGACGAGAAGCAGAAGGCAATGAAGGAGCTGGAAGGAGCGCAGAGAGGCATGACAAACGTGCTGATTCTTCTGTTTTCGTTTGGTATGCTGTTCCTGTCCGTCTGGCTGATCCTGAAGGGGCGCATGGAGTTTAAGGACGGATTCCTCTGTACGATCCTGATGATGGGATCGTTTGGACCGGTTACGGCTCTCTCAGGGCTTTCCAACAATCTGATGCAGACACTTGCCAGCGGAGAGCGTGTGCTGGCGCTTCTGGAAGAAGTGCCGGTCGTAGAGGACACCAGGGGAGAAGAGAGCTGTATGTTTGGGGATACCGAATGCAGAAATCTGGATTTTTCCTATGAGGAGGAGCAGATCCTGAAAGACTATTCCATTGATATTCCGGAAGGCAGCCGGATTGGAATTCACGGCAGGAGCGGTTCCGGAAAATCAACGCTTCTGAAACTGCTTATGAGGTTCTATGATCCGGACAGCGGATCGATCCGGATTCGCGGAAGAGAACTTGGAAAAGTGAATACATCGGAACTCAGAGATATGGAGAGTTATGTCACTCAGGAAACCTGTCTGTTTCATGATTCTATCGCAAATAATATCGGGATTGCCAGACCAGGAGCGTCACGGCACGAGATTGAACAGGCAGCCCGAAAAGCCTCTCTGCATGAGTTTGTCATAAGTCTGCCGAAAGGATATGACACACCGGTAGGAGAACTGGGGGATACTCTTTCCGGAGGAGAACGTCAAAGAATCGGGATTGCCCGCGCGTTTCTCCACGATGCTCCCCTGATGCTTCTGGATGAACCGACCAGCAATCTGGATTCCCTGAACGAGGGCATTGTGCTTAAATCCCTGCGTGAGAGCTGCGCGGACAAAACGCTTGTGATTGTATCACACCGTGAATCTACCATGGCGGCAGCAGGAAAAGTATATGAGATGAATAACGGGAGGATTTCCTGAATCTGTTTCAGGAAATCCTCCCGTAATAATAGCCGGAATGAAAACAGTTGCCGCGTTTTCATTTCGGATTCGACTTATTCCGGAATAGTTGCCACTGCATCCTCCGGGATCGGACAGATATAACCTGAGGATGTCTGTTTTTCGAATTCTTCCCTTGCTGCCGTAAGAATCTGCGGATTTTCAAAGAGATCCACAGCGGATGCGGCCAGCACCTTTGCCGCGTGGACAGCGGCCTTCCGGCCGATGGAAGTTCCGTCACAGGACACGTTCTGCCAGCTGTGTCCCGGACAGCCGTTAGGCCATGCCGCGACGTGGATCTGTGCGGTAGGTGTCAGCCAGCTTACATCGCCAACATCCGTAGAGCCTGCGGAAAAGGCTTCACCCTGATAGAGGGGAGCAAGGAAGCTGTTCATGGCGTGACCGGCCTTTTCCTGAAGCTCTTTCACCTGCTCGCAGATCGCAGGATCATTTGCCGCGCCGAATCCAGGCACGGCATCATTTCCCTCATAAGTAGCCGCAAGCTGATCCGCGAAGGCAAGTTCTTCCTCTGTGTAGGAGGGAACGCCCAGTTCTTCAAAATTCTGATAAAGGACTGTCTCAATCGTATGATTGCTCACTGTATCAGCCAGACCGTCGATAAAGCTGCTCTCAACCGAAGTGTCCGTCATAAGAGCTGCGCCCTGCGCGATCCGGTCCACACGGGCTTTCAGTTCAACCGCTTCCGCTACATGATTGGAGCGGATCATATACAGTACACTGGCTCTGGGCTGAACCACGTTCGGACTCAAACCGCCTGCATCTGTAATGGCGTAATGAATCCGGGCTCTGTCGCTCATGTGTTCCCGGAGAAACTGAACACCGATATTCATCAGTTCCACTGCGTCAAGGGCGCTGCGGCCTTTCTCCGGGGCGCCGGCAGCGTGAGAAGCAATACCGGTGAATTTATACTGAATCTGGATGCATGAGTTGGAGGAACCGGTGCGTACCTCGTTGACATCTTCCGGATGCCAGGAGAGTGCGGCATCCAGCGTCTTCCACACTCCGTCTCTGGCCATAAATGCCTTCGAAGCCACGCCTTCCTCTCCGGGGCAGCCGTACAGGATTACGGTTCCGGGATGTCCGGTTTTCTCAAGATAGGCTTTCACTCCGAGAGCGGCACCGAAAGATCCGGCGCCGAGAAGATTGTGGCCGCATCCGTGACCGCATCCGCCGGGGGTGATTTCCTCCTGCTTTGTACTGCCTGCCTTCTGAGACAGGCCGGAGAGTGCATCGTACTCTGCCAGGATACCGATTCTGGGAGATCCGCTTCCGAAACTTGCGGAGAATGCGGTCTTAATTCCCGAAATCCCCCGCTCCACCTGAAAACCTTCCTCTTCCAGTATACGGCAGTAATAGTCTGCGGACTGCTCCTCGCGAAGAGAAAGCTCCGCATAGTTCCAGATCTGATCGGCAGTTTTCCGGATCAGTTCCTCCTTGTTTTCAACAGCCTCTACAGCTGCTTTTTTCTGATCTGTCATTCTCAAACCTCCTTATGATAAGCATGAATTGATTGCGTATGGGCACCTGAATTCATACTGTTTCCCCGAAGGAAAAGAGATCCCGGCAGACAGTTTCTGTATCCCGGGATCAGTTCTTATATTTCATTACAGTACTTTTGAAAGGAAATCCTGCAGTCGCGGATGCTGCGGGTGATCAAAGAGTTCTTTCGGATCACCCTGTTCCAGAAGCTTTCCGTCTGCCATAAACAGAAGACGGTTTCCGACTTCGCGGGCGAATCCCATCTCATGAGTAACGACGACCATCGTCATTCCCTCATGTGCAAGTTCCTTCATAACATCAAGCACTTCGCCGACCATTTCCGGGTCCAGGGCAGAAGTAGGCTCATCAAAAAGCATAACTTCAGGCTCCATGGCGAGGGCGCGGACAATGGCCACACGCTGTTTCTGACCGCCGGAGAGCTGGATCGGATATGCGTCCGCACGGTCTTTAAGTCCGACACGGTCCAGAAGTTCAAGCGCTTTTTTCTCGGCTTCTTCTCTGGACATACCTCTTACCTTCATGGGCGCAAGTGTCATATTTTCCAGAATCGTCTTATGCGGGAACAGATTGAAGTGCTGAAACACCATTCCCATTTTCTGGCGGAGCTCGTCAATATTGACCTTAACTGTTTTTCCGTCTTTGTCTTTGTATTTTTTTCTGGTAATGTCAATCCCCTTGAAGACGATGGAGCCTCCGGTCGGTTCTTCCAGAAGGTTCAGACTTCTCAGAAATGTGGATTTACCGGAACCGGAAGGACCGATAACCGCGATTACATCGCCTTTGTTGATATCAACAGTGACGCCGTCGAGGGCTTTAATGGCCCCGCCTTTATAATATTTTTTCAGGTCCGTAACCTGGATCATGCTATCTCTTGTCTCCACGGCTCATCCTCCTTTCTACGTATGCGATGGCTTTGGAGGTCGGGAAACACAGGCAGAAATAGATTGCCGTTGCCACCAGCAGCGGTTCGATGATAACAAAAGTTGCACCTTTTACCGCGTTTACAGCGGACATGATATCCTGGACGCCGATTGTATAGGTGATCGCAGATTCCTTAATGATGACAACAAATTCATTCGCGATTGCCGGAAGGATATTCTTGATCGCCTGGGGCAGGATAATATACCTTAAGTTCTGGCCCTGTGAAAGCCCGAGTGAACGTGCCGCCTCTGTCTGACCGATATCAATGGACTGGATACCGGAACGGATGATCTCGCAGAGGTAAGCGCCCGAGTTCATTCCCAGCGCAACGACACCGGGGATAAAACGCTCAAAACGGATGAATCCAAAGAGCTGGAATTTCGGCAGATCCATCATGCTGAACACACCGTAATAAATAATAAAAATCTGTACAAGCACAGGTGTGGAACGAAGAATTTCCACGTATGCGGTTGCAAGAAAGGCGAGCGGATTGAATTTTCCAAGAGCTGCGAGAAATCCTTTCTCCCTCTGATGTCCGTTCGCATCCAGTCCCAGCGCGCGGAAAGGCCGGATATTTGACATACGCATCAGCGCGAGGATAAGCGCCAGGCAGAAGCCGATGACAACTGTGAACAGAGCCAGGAGGACTGTCACAATGGTTCCCTGCCAGAACAGTTCCGCGTAAGGCGCGATTTTCGGAAAGTTTTCCAGTTTTATAAACGAATCCATGGGGTACTCCTTTCATTCAGGAAAATGGGCTCCTCGAGGGAGCCCTGTTACTGTTTATTGCTGAACGTTGCCGGATTCATCAAGCAGACCTTCGTAAGTCTGTCCTGCCGCAAGCTCTGTTGCGTCTGCTATGTACTGCTCCAGACTGCCGTCATCGATGGCTGCCGCAATCGCTTCGTTGACAGCTGCGAGAAGTTCCGGGTTGTCTTTTACAACGCCGATGGAAGAGCCTTCCTGATCATAAGGAACTTCCATGACAATCTCAAGATCCGGATAGTTCTTCTGATAGCTTTCAGCAACCGCTGTTTCGATATAAGCGGCATCCATTGTACCTGCAAGCAGTTCGGAGATGATATCTGTTACCTTCGGAAGAGAAATAATATCTGCCTCCGGGCTGTTCTCGTTCGCAAGATCCAGCTGGATGGAACCGGTCTGAGCGCCGACTGTTACATCCGGTGTATTGATAGATTCAAATGAATTGTATTTGTCAGCATTGTCCTTCACTGTTACAAGCGACTGACCGCCGGTATAGTAGATATCTGAGAAATCCATAATGGACTCTCTGGCCGGATCCGGTGACAGACCTGCCATGCCAAGGTCAACGGATTTTGTCTGAAGCTCGCTGAGCACACCGTCGAAGTCCACTGTAATCACCTCAAGCTCAAGTCCCATATAGTCTGCAATGTACTGTGCAAGATCCATATCAAATCCGGACAGAGTCGGATTGCCGTCTTCGTCAATTGCATAGAATTCGTAGGGAGCAAAGTCCGGGCTTGTAGCTACTGTCAGTTTTCCGGGAGAAACAGTTTCCACCGTACCTTCCGCGTCAGCCCCGTCATCTGTGTTTGCCTCTGCAGCAGAAGAGCTGTCGGATGAACTGTCCCCGCCGCCGCATGCAACAAGAGACATAGCCATACAGCCTGCAAGTAAAGCTGCTAAAACTTTCTTTTTCATAATAGTCCTCCTCTTAAATGACTGAATAAATATTTATATAAAATTCATATTTATTAATCATATCCGATTTTGCTTAAATAATCAATACGAATTGATCATTTTTTACAGAACACTTATAAATCTCCGGAACGCCTTCAGACCTTCTTCCGTACACTTATACACTCCGGCATCTTCAAGCACCTGGCAGAATACCTTTCCGACTTCCTGCTCGAGAATGTGGTCAATATTCTCTGCATTTACATCGCTGTATGCGGGCAGAAATTCGTCTACCCAGTCAGCGTGTTTGGAGATCTCGTCATTGCTGCGGATGTCTTTTCCCTCGAGAATATATTCTTTCAGGAGTTCCATCTCACCTTTAAGGCGGGCGGGAAGGACAGCCAGTCCCATTACTTCGATCAGACCGATATTTTCTTTTTTAATATGATGGAGCTTTGCATGGGGGTGATAAACGCCCAGCGGATGCTCTTCTGTAGTGATGTTGTTGCGCAGTGTCAGGTCGAGCTCATAGAGATCTCCCTTTTTGCGGGCTATCGGGGTGATGGTGTTATGGGGAGTCCCGTCTGTCTCGGCAAAGATGAATGCCTCTTCATCCGTATAGGAACGCCATGTGTTCAGGATATGTTCTGCAAGATCGATGATGCGCTCTGTGTCAGTTCCCTGAAGACGGATGACGGAGAGCGGCCACTTGACGATTCCGGCCGTTACATCTTCATAGCCTGCTACTGTAAAGTTCTCGATAATCGGCGCTTTGGCCATCGCGAAGGTATAGTTTCCGCCCTGGAAATGATCGTGGCTTAAGATGGAACCGCCAACGATCGGAAGGTCGGCATTTGATCCGAGGAAGTAATGCGGAAACAGTTTGATAAAATCAAACAGTTTGGCAAATGCGCTGCGGTTGATTTTCATGGGGATATGTTCACCGTTAAATACGATGCAGTGCTCATTGTAATAAACATAAGGGGAGTACTGGAATCCACATTTTTTACCCTGGATGGTGATCGGAATAATTCTGTGATTTTCCCGGGCCGGGTGATTGACTCTTCCCGCATATCCTTCATTTTCCATGCAAAGCTGGCATTTCGGGTAGGAGGATGACTTCGCGGCGCCTGCGGCAGCGATGGCTTTCGGGTCTTTTTCCGGTTTGGACAGATTGATGGTAATATCAAGTGTGCCGTACTTGGTATCCACGGTCCATCTGCGGTCTTTCCTGATCCGATAGCGGCGGATATAATCGCTGTCCTGGCTCAGTTTATAATAGAATCTGGTAGCGTCTTCCGGAGATTTTTCATATTCTTTCCTGAACTTTTCCTGTACCTGTGCGGGACGGGGCATCAGACAGTTCATAAGCTTTGTATCGAACAGGTCGCGGTAGGTGATGCTGTCCTCGATAATGCCTCTTTTCACCGCTTCGTCGAGCAGATCTTTCAATACGTCTTCCAGAACGATGTGATCGAGATCGCACTCTACATCTTCATAATCGTCTTCTTTCATGAGATCGAGAAGAAGATTGGTTGTATAGATGCGTTCGGACTCCGGTGTCAGCCCGGTGTTGATTCCATACTGTACGAGTTTTTTGATTGATTCATAGATCATGGTGTCGTATCCTCCTTATACTTATTTGTTGTGTACATGTCGTTTTCAATCGTGATGGCTTTATAATACCGCCGGAGCCAAATCGCTGCCGGCGGTATTTACTGCCTGTCTGAATCTGAAAAATCAGTAAAGGCGGGAAGCGCCGTCCCTGATATCTACGGTATAGAACTCTGCTTCATGACCGACTTTTTCTTTGTAGGTTTTTCCAATACTTTCAATGAATGTGTCTACAGCGTCATTTTTTACAATGCTGACCGTACATCCGCCGAATCCGCCTCCCGTGATTCTGGATCCGATTACGCCGGGGATTTTCCATGCCAGATCAACAAGGATATCGATTTCCTCGCAGGAAACTTCATAGTCATCGCGGAGTGATACATGAGACTGATTCATCAGCTGTCCGAATTTTACGATATCACCGGCTTTCAGAGCCGCAACCGCGTCGATGGTGCGCTGGTTTTCGTATACGGCGTGTTTCGCGCGTTTTAACTGAACCGGATCTGTGATCAGGTCTTTGGAAGCTTCGAATTCATCCGGGGTGAGATCACCAAGAGCGCTGATATCCAGTTTTGTCTTCAGAGCGGCAAGCGCGTCCGTACATTCCTGGCGGCGGTCATTGTATGCGGAATCGACAAGGCTGTGTTTCACCTTGCTGTTTGTGATGATGATCTTCGCATCGTCCAGTTTGATCGGTGCGTACTCATAGTTCAGTGTGCTTGTGTCAAGGAAGATGGCATTGTCCTTTTTGCCCATTGCCACCGCGAACTGATCCATGATGCCGCAGTTGCATCCGTTGAAATTGTTTTCGGAATACTGGCCGATCAGAGCCAGATCCGTCATGCTCAGGTCTGTGATTCCGAAAAGATCCGTAAGGATCACTCCGGTGAGAACCTCGAGAGATGCGGAAGATGAAAGGCCGGATCCGTTGGGGATGTTGCCCCAGATAACCATATCAAAACCGCTTTCAATCATATGGCCTTTTTCAGCGAATGCCCATACAACGCCGAGGGGATAGTTCGCCCAGTTGTATTCCGGTTTGTTCGTCAGATCATCGAGAGATGCTTCCACAACTCCGAATTTATTCAGGTTCATGGAATAAAAATGAATGGTTCTGTCATCGCGTCTGCGGGCCACGCCGTATGTACCCATCGTCAGCGCGCACGGAAACACGTGACCTCCGTTGTAATCCGTATGTTCTCCGATCAGGTTCACACGTCCCGGTGAAAAGTAGAAGTGTGCCCCCTCGCTGTTTCCGTAAAGTTCTGCAAATTTGTCAAAAAGTTTCTGCTTCATTTTAGGATCCTCCTCTGTTCTGGATGAAATGATGATTCGAAAGTGAGAAGCGGAAGGTTACGGTCTGTTTTCTTCCTCTTCAGTCTGGTTTCAGTATATCCCGGAAAGAGGATTACCGTCTATAAAAAATACGTGCAAATACATGTAAAAATGTTGCACACATCGACTCTTCGCTCTATAATATTCCGTGGGTAACAGACAGAAAATTTGAAGCGCCGTATTCAGGCGGAAAAGGAGATGCCGGGATGTCGGATTCTTATAAACATTCATATAAAATGGGGGAGAATCTTCTGAGTTCTCTCTCGGTTTACAATGTGGGATATCAGAAATGTGAGCCGGAGTATCAGTGGGGGCCAGGAGTCAGGGACCACTACTGTATTCATCACATTCTTTCCGGGAGCGGCTGCTATACCACTGGCAAGGTGTCAGTGCATCTGAGCGCCGGGGATACCTTTATTCTTTTCCCGGGGGTGGAGCTTCAGTATCAGGCGGACCGGGATGAGCCCTGGGAGTACGGCTGGGCAGGATTTATGGGGGCGGACGCGGCTTCCATCATAAGAAACACGGATTTTTCCAGAGAGACGCCCTATATCAGAAAGGGGCACATTCCGGAAGAAAAGATCAGAGAAGGGCTGGAGCGGATCTATCTGGCAAAAGGAAACACATACGAGGCGACTGTTGCCATGACCGGGGAACTGTACGGCTTTCTTGCCATGCTGATGCATTACTCGGAACATAAAAGCCAGGATAAGGACGCACGGGTGTCCTATGTGGAGAAGGCGGAGAGTTATATAGAAACCAATTATTCTTATCCGATTACCGTGGAAGACATCGCCTATTATGTGGGGATCAGCAGGAGTCATCTGTTCCGGTCGTTCCAGAATTATACGCGGAAATCTCCCAAGGAATATCTGACAGAGTACAGGATCCGCCAGGCATGCCGCCTGCTGAGAGAGACGGAACTGTCCGTCTCCGCCATCGCCTACTCTGTCGGATTTGAGAATAATCTGTATTTTTCAAAGGCGTTTAAGAAACAGAAAGGGTTAAGTCCGTCAGAGTACCGGCGTTCCCGGAGACGCGCTGGTGTTGAGAAAAAAGAGGCGGAAGATCCGGAAGAAAACGGGCAAAGCGAGGAAAAGCAAAAATGATAAATGAATATTCAAGAACAGAGATGCTTCTGGGAAGCGGAGGAATGGATCGGCTGAAACAGGCTTCGGTCATGGTGTTCGGTGTGGGAGGAGTAGGATCCCACTGCATCGAAGCCCTGGCGCGAAGCGGAATCGGAAGACTGATCCTGATCGATAATGATACGGTGTCACTTACCAATATTAACCGTCAGTCCATTGCCTGTCACAGTACGGTGGGGAGAAAGAAAACAGACGTCATGCGGGAGCGGATCCGCGATATTGATCCGTCGACAGAAGTGGTGACATACGAGACTTTTGTGCTGCCGGACAATCTGGGCGGCCTGCTGGATGAGGTCGGAGAGATCAGTTATATCGTAGATGCGATAGATACGGTAAGCGCGAAGATCGCCATAGCGGAGCAGGCGGAGGAAAGAGGGATTCCCCTGATCAGCAGCATGGGGACGGGAAACAAACTGCACCCCGAACTGTTTGAGATCGCGGATCTGTTTCAGACCAGTGTGTGCCCTCTGTGCCGTGTGATGAGAAGAGAACTGAAAAACAGAGGGATTTATCACCTGAAAGTGGTCTATTCAAAAGAAAAGCCGGTAGATGTAAGTGCCTGTAAGACCGGGGAAGACCCGGGGATGAGAAGAGCGGTGCCGGGAAGTATTTCGTTTGTGCCGCCGGTGGCGGGACTTCTGGCAGCAGGGGAAGTGATCCGGGATATATCAGGTGTGGAATCAGTGTGAGAGAAAGGAGATAGAGGATGGATCTGTTTGATTATATGAGAGAAACCGCAAAGGAAAAAGAGTCGCCATTGGCGTCCAGAATGCGGCCCACAACGCTGGATGAGGTGGTAGGGCAGCAGCATATCATCGGAAAGGATAAGCTTCTCTATCGCGCGATTAAGGCGGATAAACTGAGCTCCGTTATATTTTACGGACCTCCGGGCACAGGGAAAACAACGCTCGCAAAGGTGATCGCAAACACTACAAGCGCGGAGTTTAAGCAGATCAATGCCACGGTTGCGGGGAAAAAAGACATGGAGGATGTAGTGAAGGAGGCGAAAGAACTCCTTGGAATGTACGGGAAGAAGACGATCCTGTTTATCGATGAGATTCACAGATTTAATAAAGGCCAGCAGGATTATCTGCTTCCGTTTGTGGAGGACGGCACCATAATTCTGATCGGGGCCACAACGGAGAATCCGTACTTTGAAGTAAATGGAGCTCTTCTGTCCAGATCCAGTATTTTTGAACTGAAGCCTCTGGAAAAAGAAGATATAAAAACACTGCTGAAACGGGCGGTGGAAGACGACAGCAGAGGAATGGGGAGCTTCCATGCAAGGATAGACGAGGACGCTTTGGACTTTCTGGCGGATATGGCGGGAGGCGACGCGAGAAGCGCCTTAAATGCCATTGAACTTGGAATACTGACAACGGAGAGGAGCCAGGACGGATTGATTCACATCACACTGGACGTGGCTTCGGAGTGTATACAGAAGCGGGTGGTCAACTATGACAAACGGGGGGATAATCATTATGACATCATTTCCGCATTTATCAAAAGCATGAGAGGGTCCGATCCGGACGCGGCGGTCTACTATCTGGCAAAAATGCTGTACGCCGGGGAGGATATCAAGTTTATCGCAAGGAGGATCATGATCTGTGCCTCGGAAGACGTTGGAAATGCGGACCCCATGGCACTTACTGTGGCGGTATCCGCATCCCTTGCGGCGGAGCGGATCGGTATGCCTGAAGCACAGATTATTCTGTCGCAGGCGGTCACCTATGTGGCCTGCGCGCCTAAGAGCAATTCTGCGTGCAACGCCATTTTTGCGGCAGGAGAGGCGGTCAGAAAATACAGGACAACCGTGCCGGTTCATCTCCAGGACGCGCATTACAAAGGCGCTCGGAAACTGGGGCACGGGACAGGATACAAGTATGCCCATGACTATCCGGGACATTATGTGAAACAGCAGTATCTTCCGGATGAAATAAAAGACGCCAGATTCTATGAACCCGGCGTCCTTGGGTATGAAAAGACGATGAAAGAATATTTAGAGAAGATTCGTAAGGAGTAGGGTATAGATCTCCTGACTCTTCCCGTTCCAGTGATTTACAATGGCTTCAGCCTCTTTCTCGGTCGGCACGGTCAGTTTCAGGTCGATCAGGCTGGAGCCGGTTTCTATGATCTGGCAGCGCACCTCAAATTCCCGGTTTGTATTCAGGTAATAGTCGGATTTGACGGAAGCCTCTTCTTTAAGGTCGTACTGTTTTTCCTTCAGAAAATCATCGATATCCTCCCGGATCGCCGGAGAGATCTTGTTGCTGAAATAGTGGATCGTCTCGGCGCCGTTCTCTGTCAGATGATACAGCGTACGGTTATGCGTGTTCTCCGGAAGAATCAGTCCGGACTGCGTCAGCTCGGCAAGTGTCTCCTGGAGCTTGAAAAAGCTGGTATACCCCTTGTCCAGAACGAACTCCGATAACTGAGACGTTGTGAGCGGGAAATCCACTTTGTTCAGCATATAAAGTATTATCAGTTTATACAGTGTAAATGATTCAGCCATGATACTCCTTTCCCTGCCAGATATCATTTTCTTTCAGGTATTGATGCAGAT
>CALWBC010000201.1 GCA_944375755.1 uncultured Mediterraneibacter sp.
TTCAATATCTCTACCACATCCGCTCTTGTGGCGGCAGCAGGCGGGATGAAGGTGGCAAAACACGGAAACCGGGCCGCTTCCTCCCAGTGCGGTACGGCGGACTGCCTGGAGGCTCTCGGCGTCAACATCATGCAGAGCCCGAAGCGGTGCCTGGAGCTGCTGGACGAGGTGGGAATGTGGTTCTTCTTTGCTCAGAAGTACCACACCTCCATGCAATATGTGGGAGCGATCCGCAAAGAACGTGGCTTCCGAACGGTGTTCAATATCCTGGGGCCTCTGACCAATCCGGCAACACCTTCCATGCAGCTTCTGGGCGTGTACGATGACTATCTGGTGGAGCCCCTGGCCCAGGTGCTGATCAGTCTGGGGGTAAAACGGGGCATGGTTGTATACGGAATGGATAAACTGGATGAGATCTCCATGAGCGCGCCGACCAAAGTGTGCGAGATCAAGGACGGATGGTTCAAATCCTATATGATCGCTCCGGAAGATTTCGGATTCGAGCGCTGCACGAGAGCGGATCTTGCCGGCGGAACACCGGAGGAAAACGCGAAGATTACGGTGGGTATCCTGAAAGGAGAAAAGGGGCATAAACGAAACGCGGTTCTGATGAATGCGGGGGCCTCCCTCTATATTGGAGGAAAGGCGGAAAGCATGGAGGAGGGAATCAGGCTGGCGGCGGAGCTGATTGATTCCGGAAAGGCGTATGAGACACTGGAGAAATTCATTGAAGTCAGCAGCAGACCGGAGGTGGAAGTATGACGATACTGGATCAGCTGGCAGATTATGCGCGGGAGCGCACGGAGAGAGCGAAGCAGAGCGTACCTCTTGAAGGGATCCGCCGTCAGGCGGAAAAAGCGGCAGGTCAGAGAATCCGGGCGGCGGATCAGGGATTTCTATTTGAAAAGGCTCTCCGAAAACCGGATCTCGCGTTCATCTGTGAGTGTAAGAAAGCGTCCCCTTCCAAAGGACTTATTGCCCCGGAGTTCCCTTACCTGCAGATTGCCCGGGAATATGAGGCGGCGGGCGCGGACTGCATTTCCGTGCTGACAGAACCAAAATGGTTTCTCGGAAGCGACGCTTATCTGAGGGAGATTGCACAGGAGGTTTCGATTCCCTGCCTGAGGAAAGATTTTACGGTTGACGAATATATGATCTATGAGGCAAAAGTACTGGGCGCCTCCGCGGTGCTTCTGCTCTGTTCCATACTGGAGAGGGAAGAGCTGAGAGCGTACCGGGAACTATGCGATGAACTGGGGCTCTCAGCGCTGGTGGAAGCTCACGATGATCGAGAAGTGGAGAAAGCCATACAGGCAGGGGCAAGAATAATCGGTGTGAACAACCGGAATCTGAAAGACTTTTCCGTAGATACAGAGAACAGTTCCAGACTCCGGAGAATGATCCCGCGAGAGATCCTGTTCGTCTCGGAGAGCGGCGTGCGGGACGCCGCGGATGTGGCAAAATTAAGAGAAATCGGAGCGGATGCTGTGCTGATCGGAGAGACGTTAATGCGGGCGCCGGATAAGCGGACGAAACTTCAGGAACTGAAAGGATGTATGTGACGGATGCGGACGAAGATCAAGATGTGCGGGCTGACACGGCCGGAGGATATTCAGGCGGCAAACGAGATCATGCCGGAGTATATCGGGTTTGTCTTTGCCTTGAAGAGCAGCCGGTATGTATCACCGGAGACAGCACGCGTCCTGAAGCGGCTGCTCTCGCCGGAAATTCTGGCGGTAGGGGTGTTCGTCCGGGAAGCGCCGGAAGTGATTGCCGGTCTGCTGAATGCCGGTGTGATCGACATGGCACAGCTTCACGGCGGAGAACCGGAAGAAGAGATCCGAAGGCTTCGGGAACTTACGGAAAAACCGGTGATTAAGGCGTTCCGAATAGAGAGCGGCAGAGACATTGATCTGGCCCAGGCAAGCAGCGCCGACTATGTGCTGCTGGATTCGGGGAGCGGCGGGACGGGAACGGCATTTGACTGGAATCTGACTCAACATGCCGAAAGGCCTTATTTCCTCGCGGGAGGACTGACCCCGGAGAATGCGGCCCGGGCGGTGGATCTGCTGCATCCTTACGGGGTGGACGTCAGTTCCGGCATCGAGACAGACGGAAAGAAAGATAAAAGAAAAATGGCGGCTTTTGCGGCCGCAGTGAGAAAGGAAGAACAATGATGACGAATCCAAACGGACGCTTTGGCATTCACGGCGGGCAGTATATCCCGGAGACACTGATGAATGCGGTAATTGAACTGGAAGAAGCGTATAACCATTATAAAAATGACCCGGAATTCAACCGGGAACTGACAGAACTGTTCAATGAGTATGCGGGAAGACCGTCGAGACTCTATTATGCGAAGAAGATGACAGAAGATCTGGGCGGCGCGAAGATCTATCTGAAAAGGGAAGATCTGAACCACACGGGCGCGCACAAGATCAATAACGTGCTGGGGCAGGCGCTCCTGGCGAAGAAGATGGGGAAAACCCGTCTGATCGCGGAGACAGGAGCAGGACAGCATGGCGTCGCCACTGCCACTGCCGCGGCGCTGATGGGCATGGAGTGCGTGGTATTCATGGGAGAGGAAGATACCCGCCGGCAGGCGCTGAACGTGTACCGGATGCGTCTGCTCGGCGCAGAAGTCATTCCGGTGACAACAGGAACAGCTACATTGAAAGACGCGGTATCCGAGGCGATGCGGGAGTGGACCTCCAGAATTGCTGACACCCACTACTGTCTGGGCTCTGTTATGGGACCCCACCCGTTTCCGACGATTGTGCGGGATTTCCAGGCGGTAATCTCAAAGGAGATCCGGGAACAGATCATGGAGAAAGAAGGAAGGCTGCCGGATGCGGTGCTTGCCTGTGTAGGCGGCGGTTCCAATGCCATCGGATCCTTCTATCATTTTATAGAAGATAAGGGCGTCCGTCTGATCGGATGCGAGGCGGCAGGAAGAGGAATCGATACCTTCGAGACCGCAGCAACGTTGAATACCGGCCGGGTCGGTATCTTCCACGGGATGAAATCCTATTTCTGTCAGGATGAATACGGACAGATCGCGCCGGTGTATTCCATCTCGGCAGGGCTCGACTATCCGGGCGTGGGGCCGGAACACGCCTATCTGTACGACATCGGCCGTGCGGAGTATGTGCCGGTAACAGATGAAGAAGCTGTGTGCGCCTTTGAATATCTGGCGAAAACGGAAGGGATCATCCCTGCCATCGAATCTGCTCACGCCGTGGCACACGCCATGAAACTGGCACCGACGATGAAGAAAGATGAGATTGTCGTTATTACTGTTTCCGGCAGGGGAGATAAAGACTGCGCTGCCATCGCGCGCTACAGAGGGGAGGATATTCATGAGTAATATAAGAAGAGCATTTGAAAACGGAAAAGCATTCATCCCGTTTATTACCTGCGGAGATCCGGATCTGGAGACGACCGCGGCGGTTGTCCGGGCCGCAGTGGAAAACGGCGCGGATCTGATCGAACTGGGAATCCCCTTCTCCGATCCGACGGCAGAGGGCCCGGTGATCCAGGAGGCAAATGTACGGGCACTAAACGGCGGCGTGACAACAGATAAAATCTTCGGGCTCGTCCGGGAACTGCGGAAAGATGTGACTGTACCCATGGTGTTTATGACCTACGCGAATGTAGTGTTCTCCTACGGCTCGGAACGGTTTATCTCAACCTGCCGGGAGATCGGCATTGACGGGCTGATCCTTCCGGATGTGCCTTATGAGGAAAAAGAAGAGTTCCTGCCCCTGTGCCGGAAATACGGCGTTGATCTTGTCTCGCTCATCGCGCCGACTTCCGAGAACCGTATCGCCATGATTGCGAAAGAGGCGGAAGGATTTCTCTATATCGTATCTTCTCTGGGAGTGACCGGAACGAGAAGCGAGATCAAAACAGACCTTGCGTCCATTGTTGACGTGGTGCGTCAGAATACGGAGATCCCATGCGCCATCGGGTTCGGCATCTCCACTCCGGAGCAGGCGGAAAAGATGGCAGGAATCGCGGACGGCGCCATCGTCGGATCAGCTATCGTAAAACTGATCGCTCAGTATGGAAAAGATGCACCGGATTATGTGGGAAAATATGTGAAATCTATGAAGGATGCAGTCCTGAGAAAGGAATAAGATCGATGGCCGGAAATGGCAGAATTTGAGGTCATTTTCCAGAGAATCTGTTGTTCTGTGCTATACTATAGAGGGATTTTTTTCTTATCCCGGATTACAGAATTCCGAGAGAGGTTCGTTTATGGTAAAAATTGCGGTTGTAGATGATGAAAAAGCATTTCGGCAAATCCTGAGAATGGCTGTACGGTCAGTTTTTTCGGAAATGGAAGAAGAGTGCGGAATTACAGAATTTGAGGATGGCTCCGGATTTCTCGAAACCATAAAAGGCGGGGGAAAATTCGATATTCTCTTCACTGATATTCAGATGCAGGGTGTGGACGGCATGGAACTGGGCCGGAGAGTGCGAAGATCCTGTCCGGAAATCTATATTGTGTTTATTACATCTTTTGAAGAGTATGCGGCAGAAAGTTACAGAATCGAGGCGTATCAGTATATTTTGAAGCAGGATCTGGACAGCCGGCTCCCCGGCATACTCCGGGAAGTTGTCGGGAGAATCTGTGCGGATGAAAAGGAATTCCGCATTGTCAGAAACGGTACGGAAACAGTGAAGATTTATTATCGTGATATCATTTATCTGTATAAGTCAAAAGGTGCCAAATATGTCAATTACGTTACAGAAGACGGAATCTATCGGGAACGGATATCTCTTGAGGCAGCGTTGAAAGAACTGGACAGCCGGATTTTTATTCCGGCCGGAAGAGGCTATGTGGTGAATATGCGCCGCATTTTAAAGATCCGGCAGAACGTGTTATATATGGAGAAAGGATATGAGGTGCAGGTGAGTCAGGCAAAACTCTCGGAAGTAAAACAGCAGATCAGCAGATGCTGGAGAGAAATATAAGGGGGCCGGGCAGATGAATTTATCATTATATGTCTGGATTATATTGAATGTTCTGGAGGCCGGTATCTGCTTTTATCTGCTGACCGATATCATGTATGATATGAAGTCAGCCGGAAACGCGGAAAAGATCTTCCGGGTGATCTTATTTGTTATTATGGCAGTATTGATTGGAGGAAGATACCGGATCGGTTCGCTGTTCAGTGTCCGGGCATATGTTTACAGTGTACTTGTCCTGACAGCAGGTATGTGCCTGGCGTATCGCCGGAGGCTGATAAGGATTGCCGGCGCTGTTATGGCTTACTGTTCGTTTGTAACGCTGCTGACTTATCTTCTGGTCTTCTTTCTGTCGATTTTGTACGCATATCAGGTGCCGACAGAGAACGGAATGAATTCCTTTATTAATGTAAATGAGCAGTTTTGTCTGATCCGGACGGCGGCGCTTCTGATGATGCTTTTCGTTGTATGGAGAATTCGCAAATCCGGCCTTGCAGGGCAAATGGCGGAGCACCCGGGTGCTCTTTTGATTTCGGGGGCGGTGATGACTCTGCTTGTGGTGGAATACGGTCAGCTTCTGGAATATGGATTTATGTACTCGTCCTCAGATATTCCTGTGATCAGAACAGTATTGCGGGACAGTATGCTGAGTATGCTGACTTCCGCTGTCCTTCTGGCAATGTTCGGAGCTCTCTATCTGAAAAACAGAATGATCCGGAATGAAAATGATTTCCTGATTATGAAAGAAGAACTGGAAAGCAGAAAATACGAGGAACTGAGCGCCGCGCTGGAGCAGAACAGAGAACTGATTCACGATACAAAAAATCATTATCTTGTGATCAGCGAATATGAAAGGAATGGAGAGTATGACAGTCTGCATCGGTATGTGGAGGATTTGCGGAAGAACTTTGTGAAAGTAACTCCTGAAATTTATACGGGAAACAGAATTCTTGATCTGATTCTGTCGCAGAAGCGAATGACTGCACAGAAGAACGGGATTGATTTTAACGTCAATGTTATGCCTCTTGCGCACCTTCCCTTTGCGGAAAGGGAAATCTGTTCTCTGTTTGGAAATCTCCTGGATAATGCGGTGGAAGCCTGCGGCAGAGCACCTGAGAGAAAAGAAATCTGTGTGAATATCAGACGCCAGAACCAGATGCTGTTTGTGGAAATACGCAACACGGTAAAGGAAAAACCGATTCGGAAGGGCCGGCATTTTATGACATGGAAGCAGGATCAGGATATGCACGGCTACGGTCTCCGAAGTGTGGAGCGAATCGTGAAGGAATATGACGGACTGATTACCTGTGAGCCGGAAGGGGACGAGTTTGTAGTAACGGTGACATTTTTTAATATGGAATAATGATAGAAACTTTGCGGCAGTTCAGCCCATGGAACGGCTGCAAAGTTTTTTGTGTCCGCATCTGCCGTGATTCATGTCCATTTTCTTGTATCCGGATTCTGACATGGATATGATCAGGATAGAAAGCAACTTGGACCGGAAAATTCGGAAAGGAGCGACAGAGAATGAAAAGAAAAAACAGATGCCGGATTGTATCTGTAATTGTGGCGGCTGCATGTGCGGCTGGACTGGGCGGCTGCAGGGAGACTCCGGATGAAAGCGCCGTTGTGGACAAAAGCGACGGGATCAGTGAAGCGGTGGAAGCAGAGCCGCTGGCAGACGGAGAGACTCGGATAATTGAAGTGCCTGAGCGCTGGGAACAGACAGAAAAATGGAATAAAGACCGGTGGATTTTCCGGGCGGATGTAGAACTGGAATCTGTAGAAGCGGGAAACCTTCCGGTAGTGGAATTGAAGCAGCGCTCCATGACACAGGAGGAACTGGAAGAACTGGTCGAATATTTCGCGGATGGCGAGGAGCTCTATGTTCCGCTTCAGACAACGAAAGACGTCTATCAGGAGAAACTGGACCGGATACGGAATATGGAAGGCGTGTATTCGGTCTATACGATAGACACTGTTATGGGAGACAAAGCGGATAAGCTGGAACAGGGACTGGAACTTGCTCCGGAGGAAGGGACGCAGAGCCAGGAAACTGCAGAAATCGCATTCGGACCGCGAAGAGCAGATCCGGCGGAAGATGCGGTGACTGACCGCAGAAAATATATTTCAGAGGAGACGGACAGTATGGACCTTTATTTCTCTGCGGATATCGGAGAACACCGGGAGAGTACGATTTCCGTAAGAAAATATGATCCGGATGCAGGACTGTCGGGAAAGTTTGAGTGGATGACCGGCGATCAGATCCTCTATCAAAAATCAGACATTGATGTATATCAGTCGATGCATGCGGAATATGCGGATGTCTCGGATACAGACCGGGCGTGGGAGCAGCTGCTGGATCAGTGCACGGCGATGATGCGGGAACAGAATATCGATCAGGAGGAAGGCCGGAGACAGGCGGAAGCATTTCTGGAAGAGATGGGGATTACGGATAAGAGCTGTTCCTATGCGGAACCGGTGCTCTGGTTCCCTGAGGGCAGTTATCAGGAGGACCTTGCGAATACCTATTATGACAGTCTGTGGCAGGCGGACCTGTCGAGAGCGGAAGCCGGGTACGTGTACACGTTTCACAATGAAATCAGCGGGCTGCCTGTTGATCTGCTGTCAGGAGGCAATTTACTGGGAATATCGGATTCCGGAGCAGAGACGGATTCGTATGCGCCGCCGTTCCCGGTAGAGTCGATTACAGTTGCGGTGACTGAGAGCGGAGTGAAAATGTTTTCCTGGACCGGTATGAGTGAGACGGTATCTACTGTGATGGAGAACACGAGCGTGCTTCCTTTTGAGAAGATCCGGGACAGGATCGTCCAGTATCTGTCTTACTGTTTCCCGGGAAGTCAGCCGGATGACAGTGAGAGCGTTTTTGAATATGACCTTCAGGACATTACTTTCGGTTACAGTTACATTACGGCTTATGAAAATCCGGATCATGCATGGGCAGTCCCTGCATGGCTTGTGGAATTGAAAAGTGGTTCCGATATGTACGATCTTACGGGAAAACGGGAGATGGAAAATATGCAGTGGACCTATCTGACGGTAAATGCGCTGGATGGCAGCGTGATTCAGAACAGGTAGAGCGGACGGGAGGGAAAACAGATGCCGGCGAAATCTATTCGTATCAGCAGATTGTCAATGACGGCTCTCGGCGCAGCTCTTCGCGCCTCTCTTTGGAATCCGGGATTTTTCTGCAGCGTGCTTCTGCTGACAGCTGTATTCCTCGCGGCGGGGGAACCTTATGCGGAATATCTGATCGAATCCGGCGGTTCGATGGAGGGGGCTGCGTGGATTGCGGTGTTTGCATACAGTGTATCATCGGAGCAGTCGCTTATGTTTCTGCCTCTTGTTGTGCCGCTTGCGGCATCGGCAGAGGTGCAGGATGAAATAAAGAGCAGGTATGCCCTGTTCCTGGCAGGAAGGTCCGGAAAGAAGAGCTATCTGGCAGATAGAATAATCGGGACGGCATGCGCAGGGGGATTTGTGTCAGTACTCGCTATGTCCGCCGTACTTCTTGCGGCAGCAGTCCGGTGCGCGGGGATTCCTGATCTGAGTGCGGCGGGCGAAGGGATCACTGCGTGGAGTTTGCTTCCAGATTTTCTGTGCGGATTTCTGAACGGGGCTCTCTGGTCTCTGATCGGAAGCGCAGCGGCAGTGATCACGCGGAGCAGGTATCTGGCTTATGCAGTGCCATTTGTGCTTTCCTATGTACTGAATGTTTTCCAGGAAAGGTATTACCCGGAACTGTTTTTTTTAAGCCCGAAGCAGTGGGCGTTCCCGTCCTATTACGGCGCGGGAACCTGCATCGGCATTCTCCTTTTTCTGGGGCTTGCCGTTTCAGCTGTACTCGGAAGGCTGATGGAAAGGAGGTTGTCATGATGCTCAGACAGACACTGCTGCTGGCAGGTCAGAATTTTTCCGGCTGGCATAGAAATGCAAGGATCTGGATGACATTTGCTCTTGGGCTGGTTATGTGCTTCATGCTGACAGATCAGATGATCGGCAGGGCGCAGATCTATAATTCATCCGTTCAGATCTTCGAGCCGTTTATCTGGACGTTTGGAGACGCGCAGTCGGTGATGCTGTCTTCCGTGCTGCTGCTTGTCCTGTTTGCAGATATGCCTTTCACCGGGCAGGAAGCGCCGTACTGTCTGATTCGGACAACGAGGAAGATCTGGCTTATGGGACAGGTTCT
>CALWBC010000202.1 GCA_944375755.1 uncultured Mediterraneibacter sp.
TTCATCTTTTCGTAAATCCGCAGATTACGGTCCGGGCTTCCCCCTCCGATCTTCCGGTGTTCCACAGGAATCTCGGCATAAAAGATATTTCCCGCAGGCGGAATCACTTCGTGCACCCTTCCCTCAAACCAGAATCTGCCGTTATTCTTCACAATCCGCTCTCTGTAATAGGTAAAAGTACTTTTTCCCTGTTCATCAAAAGCCACTGCGTACGGCATCATAACGACATCGATTCCTGCCGGGAACGCCGCCTTCAGCTCCAGAAGCTTCTTCCTGCTGCTTTCAGGAAGGACATCGTCCGCGTCCAGCCACATAAGATACTCCATATTTCCTCTGGACAGCGCATAATTTCTTGCCGCGGAAAAATCATCCTCCCACCTGTAATCAAAAACATGCTCTGTGTACATTTTCGCAATTTCCTTTGTTTGATCTGTTGAGCCGGTATCTACTATAATAATTTCATCCGCCGCCTCTCCAACACTTTCCAGGCAGCGCCCCAGCACCTCCGCTTCATCTTTCACAATCATACACAGACTGATCGTTATCATTTCTTTTCCTCCTTTCACTTTCCAGTCTATGTAAGCTTTATCTGTCCGTCACACACTTTCTGTCTGCCATTGTGCATAATCCACGTATAAAAATGCATTTTTATGCATTTTACATGAATTCTATGCATATTTATCATTTTATTTAAATTTCTCTTGCATAATTATAAATTGTAGTGTATAGTATGTTGTAGCTTATGAAAGCGATATGAATAACAGAGCCTGCCCGGCGTTTCCCGTCTGGCAGAGATTTATAAAAATACATTCAGGAGGAAATCAAAATGAGTAAAGAAAAAGTTGTATTAGCATATTCAGGCGGACTCGATACAACCGCTGTTATCCCGTGGCTGAAGGAGACTTTCGGATACGATGTCATCTGCTGCTGCGTAGACTGCGGACAGGGCGAGGAGCTGGAAGGGCTCGATGAAAGGGCGAAACTTTCCGGAGCTTCCAAATTATATATCGAAAACATCGTTGATGACTTCAGCGAAAACTTTATTATGCCGTGCGTAAAGGCAGGCGCTGTGTATGAAAACAAATATCTTCTCGGCACCGCGATGGCTCGTCCGGCCATTGTAAAGAAACTGGTGGAGATTGCCCGGAAAGAAGGCGCTGTTGCCATCTGCCACGGCGCTACGGGAAAGGGAAATGATCAGATCCGTTTCGAGCTGGGAATCAAGGCTCTTGCTCCTGACATCAAGGTAATCGCGCCCTGGCGTATGACTGATCTGTGGACCATGCAGTCCCGTGAAGACGAGATCGAATACTGCAAGAAACACGGCATCAATCTTCCTTTTGATACCAAACACAGCTACAGCCGTGACCGCAACCTGTGGCATATCAGCCATGAGGGGCTGGAACTGGAGGATCCTTCCGTGGAGCCGAACTACGATGACCTGCTGATGCTCACAGTTCCGCCGGAGAAGGCCCCGGATGAACCGGAATACGTAACCATGACATTTGAGGCAGGCGTTCCGAAAACTCTGAACGGCAAAGAGATGAAAGTTTCCGAGATCATCACAGAACTCAACAAACTGGGCGGAAAGCACGGCATCGGAATCATCGATATCGTGGAGAACCGTGTGGTCGGAATGAAATCCCGCGGCGTTTATGAGACACCCGGCGGAACAATCCTTATGGAAGCTCACAAACAGCTGGAGGAACTTGTTCTCGACCGTGCCACATATGAAGTAAAAAAAGAAATGGGCAACAAACTGGCCCAGGTCGTATATGAAGGCAAATGGTTCACCCCGCTGCGCGAGGCGATTCAGGCGTTCGTGGAAGTAACACAGCAGTACGTCACAGGCGAAGTGAAATTCAAGCTTTACAAAGGCAATATCATCAAAGCCGGCGAAACTTCTCCGTATTCTCTGTACAGCGAATCACTGGCCAGCTTTACAACAGGAGATCTCTATGATCACCACGATGCGGACGGATTCATCACACTGTTCGGTCTTCCACTGAAAGTCCGTGCAATGAAGATGCTGGAACTCCAGAATCAGAAGGAAAATCAGAAATAAAAAAGGTTATATCATAAAATAAAAACAGAAAAAGTGCAGTCTGCGCAGGCAGTTACTGCACTTTTTCTGTTTCGGGGAACTTCTTATTTACTCCAGGGCAAACTGCAGCAGATCATTCACATAAGATGGTAAATAGGGGTTAATGGCCTGCCATCGTTCTCCAATGACGATAAACAGACCTGCGCCTGCATTCACCTGTCAGCGCTTATTATATCACAGAGATGAATATTCCTGCATCAGTTTCCTGAACTCTTCCTCCTGCCGGAGAAATGCATAAGAAGGACTGGTCTGCAGCTCCCGAAGCAGGGTCGGTATCAGGTTCTCACCATATTCTTTCCTCCTCTGTTCCTTCTCCGCATCCGACATATCTTTTACCCGGTTCTGAAGACTCTCACTCAATTTCCGGTAAAGGGGCGAGTTGGGATCCGGCATGTCCCTCTCGGAACCGTCCCTGCATATTTGCAGCATCTCTCTGATATACTTCAGAGATTCCCGGACTTCTTTTTTCCGGACAGCCAGCTCCAGCGGAAGCAGAATCGAATTGTATCCCCACAGGCTGTAAAGTTCCGCTGTCTGCCTCCCGATCCGGGCAATGGCGCGGGCGTCATCCTCCCTGCCCTCATCCATTGCCAGTTCCAGCAGTTTCAGAAGCGTCATATGAAGCTCTGAACTGTCCCCCAGCACTTTCTTTTCCAGCAGTTCCGACGCCTCCGTAATCCTCCCCTGTTTCGCCAGAAGTTTCGCCTGCAGCACTCTGACATCCGCCGGCCGCTCAGGCAGCGACCGGATGATTTCTTCCGCCTCATCATACCGCTCCAGGTTCATATATTTCCCCGCCAGCATGTAGACCGCCCCCTGGCGTGTCAGTCCCTCTTCGGCATGAGCGACAACAAATTCATAGCATGCGATAATTTTATCCTGATAATTTTCCAGTTCTTCGTCTGTTTCCCTGGCAGAATACAGTATCAGAGAACCATCCAGACACATATTCAATGTATAAATAAGCTTCATACAGTTTGGATATTCCCGGATCTTCTTCTCCGCCATCTCAAATCCGGCTTTCAATCCTTCACTGCGAATCGTTTCTGCCAGGTCATTACAGATCCGGCCGATCTCCGCCTCGGAAAGCTCCTCCCGGAAACAGAGCAGTGTATTCACGTCTGTCTCCAGCAGCCGTGCCAGAGCCGGAAGAAGTGTAATATCCGGGTAACTGCTCCCCTTCTCCCACTTGTTTACCGCCGGCGCCGAAACGCCGAGGCGCTGCGCCACCTGTTCCTGTGTCATTTCCAGAGCCTTTCTTTTTGTGCGTATTACTTCACTGATTGGCATGGTATCTTCCTCCTCCCGCAGCTGAATTCCTTTTCAGAAATCCACACTGATCATCAGATAATTTTTTTAGCGTGCCGCGCAGCCTGCTTTCCATATGCTGCAGCTGACAGGCTCAGATAAGTATGCTTCTCAAACAAATAAGAGCCTTCCCTGCTGCAATTCAATTATAGCAGGAAAGCCTCACGATACACAATTGAGCGGTTATTAAGTTACAGGAATAAAACTTAACCGCAGGTTAAATATGCTGAATGCCCAATAGAAAGGAAATATAACCGTCCGGCTTGAAGCTGAAGTCCCTCTGTGAATAATTTTCTTCTTTTGTACATAGTCTATCATACATCACCGTTTTTCATACGGATTTTCAGGAGGCGGATTCATGGAACCCAAAATCGGAATTGTAGTCTGCGGCTTTTCGGAAGACAGACAGTTCGTCACCAATCCATATATTCAGGCGATACGCTACTCACGGGGAATTCCTCTTGTTCTTCCGCTTGTGAGGAGCGACCGTCTGATCGGCGAATATGTCACGCTGTGCGATGGATTTCTCTTCTGCGGCGGAGGCGACATTACTCCGCTTCTGTTCGGAGAAGAGCCCCGGAAAGGGAACGGGCACACCGATATTACTGTGGATCTCTTTCAGATCCGGCTGATGAAACAGATCCTGAAATCCAGGAAGCCTGTCCTCGCCATCTGCAGGGGAATCCAGATCTTATGTGTTGCCTGCGGCGGCTCTATATGGCAGGACCTCTCTCTGATTCCCGGAAAAACTCTCGATCACATGCAGCAGTCCGCTTCCCGCGGCGAAGTCAGCCATCTGATCCGGACAGAGCGAGGCAGCCTTCTCCGCAGATATATCGGTTCCCGGATTTTTGTCAACAGCTATCACCACCAGGCTGTCAACAGTCCCGGAGCGGGAGTCCGAATAAGCGCCAGAGCCTCTGACGGAACCATCGAGGGCATTGAACTGGAAGACCATCCCTTTGCGCTTGGTGTCCAGTGGCATCCCGAATGCATGTACCGCACCTCTTCCGAAATGCGGGAACTGTTTCATG
This sequence comes from uncultured Mediterraneibacter sp., assembly GCA_944375755.1. GTDB lineage: Bacteria > Bacillota > Clostridia > Lachnospirales > Lachnospiraceae > Mediterraneibacter. Next base: position 4,447 of record CALWBC010000202.1, read on the forward strand.
AATTTATCGCGCATTCGCTCATAAATCCCGCATAACGGGACATACTAACCTCTGAACTAATTTCTCAAGGAGGTTACCAATATGACAGAATTATCAGTACTCGATCTTCAGAACCTGCGTCATCTCATCGGCGGATACTCCACCACTCACTGCAAGATGACAGATTACGCGTCAAAAACGGAAGACCCCGAGATCAAAAAGCTCTTTCAGGACGCGGCCGATTCTGCGATGAAAAACAAACAGGAGCTTATGAAGTTCCTGTAACTGCCATGCTGTCGGTATATCGGCTGAAACAGAAACACAGACAGAATTCAGGAGGGAGAGTCAGTAAAATGGATGAAAAAACAATGGTAGCCGACGCCCTTGTCGGCATAAACGGAGAACTGAAAATGTTCGGAGATATGATCGCGCAGACCGAGAACAAAGAGTTGAAACAGTGTCTGAAACAGATTCGCAATCAGTGTGAAATGTCCCAGGAAAAGATGTATGACGCTGCCAGAGAGCGGAGTTATTATGTCCCCGCCGAGAAGGCGACACAGGAAGAGATCAGTCATGTAAAATCAATTCTGAGTCAGAACTGACAGGGTTTCAGTCCCTGTCGGAAGTTTGGGAAAAACAGAGGACAGCAGGGTCCGAGAAACCCTGCTGTCCTCTGCTCCTGTTTTTTCAGTTTACACAAGACCGGAAACAGTATTTACAGTATCTTTCTGTATATGGCCTCCGCCACGCCGTCCCGGTTATTGGTCCCGGTTATATAATCCGCCTGTTCCTTCAGTGCGGTTACCCCGTTACCCATGGCAATTTTCAATCCCGCGATATCGAACATGGAGAGATCATTCTCTCCATCTCCGATACAGGCGATTTCTGATTTTTGAACTCCCAGTCTCTCTGCCAGAACAGCCAGCGCCCGGCCTTTGGACGCTTTTCGGGAGAAAATCTCAGCATAGATTCCGGTATAGGCCGCGCAGGAATCTTCCGAATCGGACATGATCTCCGCCACCTGCTGTTTTGCCGCGCGGGAGAGAAAATAAATCTGCAGCTCCTCCACTTCGTATCTGGTCCGCAGGACAGTCTCATACATATCTCTGACGCAGCACACACCTCCTGCGTCACGCCCATAGACCATCCGCCCCATAAAAGCAAGAGGCTTTCCCTGGATCAGATATCTGTATCTGATATGGGACGCGATTCCGAGTCTTTTTTCCCTGCACCGTTCCAGTATGGAGAGTGCGGTCTCCTTCGGCAGCATGGCGCGAAAGATATCTTTCCGGCTGCGAATATCCGTCACCCTTCCTCCGTTGGAAGAGATGACGTACCGAAACAGCCCCTGATTGGCCGCAGCGTCTCTGCCGCCGGTCTCATGAATCGTTCCCGCTGCAAGTCTGTAAGGAAGACAGAGCATGTTCCTTCCGGTCGCCGGTACGATGATAACGCCGGCAGATGCCGCATTTCTCAGAGCCTGAAGCGTACGGTCTGTGAGTGTACTCCGGCCGGTCAGGCAGGTTCCGTCCATATCCACAGCAAGCAATTTTATCATATATCCTCCTCTTCCGGCTCACTGCCCGGAATCTTCCATTATAGCTCCAGTACCTCCGGATCATCCGGCACATACAGATTACCGCTGAAGTACTGTTTTCCCTCTGCCGTGTATCTCTCTTTCCGGTTCCGGATATCCGTATCCTCCGTGTGATAGAGAACGAGGTTCGCCACATGCAGTTTCTCCGCCGCTTCACAGGCATCTTTTACCGTGGAGTGATGTTTCTCGTAAGGCCTGAATCGATCCGCATCCTCATACAGGCAGAACGCCTCGTGGAGAAGCCAGGTGCTCTTCTGTGCATACATTCTCTCCGAATCGTTGTACGGCTCATCCCCGCAGCAGGTCAGCTTATCCTCTTTATTCAGGTACATGGTGAATCCATACTGTTTCGCCTTGGTTGAATGGATATTGAAGAAAGTTACTTTGTGACCGATGATCTCCTTTACCTCCCCGTCAGAAACCGGAATCAGACGAATCTTTCCGCCGATATATTCCGCCTCCTGCCCGGAGAGCAGCATATTCGCCATATCGCCCAGAATGCAGAGTACTTTTTTGTGACCGTAAATTCGTACTTCCTCGTCATAGCCGTCCCGCTTCATGGCCTGAGCCGCCATTCGGATCATCCACATCACTCCCATGATATGATCCATATGCTTATGGGTGACAAAAATATCATGGATCTGTTTCCAGTCAATCCCCGCCCCTTTAAGCTGGCGCATCAGTCCGATTCCGCCGCCTCCGTCAACAAGGAAATATCTGTCTTCGTCACTGATTACAAAACAGGTATTATAGCAGTCCGTAACAACCGCCCGGCCTGTTCCAAGCATTGTCAGTTTCACAGTCTGTTCACTCCTTTATTTCCCGTCTAATGGTTCTGCGCGATCTCCCGCGCCACATATACTCCGCTGGCCGACGCGTGGGAGAGCGAATGAGTCACTCCGCTGCCGTCTCCGATCACATAGAGTCCTTTGTGTCTCGTCTCCAGATGTTCGTCCAGTTTTACTTCCATATTATAGAACTTTACTTCCACACCATAAAGAAGTGTATCATCGTTCGCGGTTCCCGGAGCGATCTTGTCAAGGGCGTAGACCATCTCGATGATTCCGTCCAGAATCCGCTTCGGGAGCACAAGGCTTAAATCTCCCGGAGAAGCCGAAAGTGTCGGACGCACGAATCCTTCCTCGATTCTCTCCGGCGTGCTTCTTCTGCCGCGGATCAGATCGCCGAAACGCTGTACAAGCACACCGCCGCCCAGCATGTTGGAAAGACGGGCGATACTCTCTCCATATCCGTTGCTGTCCTTGAACGGCTCTGAAAAGTGTTTTTCCACCAGAAGGGCAAAATTCGTGTTCTCCGTCTGCTTGTCCGGCTCCTCATAGCTCTGTCCGTTTACAGTGACAATCCCGTTTGTATTTTCATTTACCACGATTCCGTACGGATTCATGCAGAACGTACGTACCTTGTCCTCAAACTTCTCCGTCCGGTAGACGATCTTGCTCTCGTAAAGTTCGTCTGTCAGATGCGAGAAGATCACTGCCGGAAGTTCCACCCTGACTCCGATATCCACGCGGTTGGATTTGGTCGGGATTTCCAGGCCCTTGCAGATCTTTTCCATCCACTTGCTGCCGCTGCGGCCGACCGATACGACACAGCGTCCGCATTCATCCGCTGTATCTCCGCAGATTACGCGGTATCCGTTCTCCAGGGCTTCCACATTGTCCACATGACAGTTGAATCGAAACTCCACTTTATCCTTCAGCTCCTGGAACAGATTCTCCAGTACCACGTAATTGATATCCGTCCCCAGGTGTCGCACCGAAGCGTCCAGCAGTTTCAGCTTGTTCTGCATGCAGAGTTTCTTAAACTTCGTTCCCGCAGTGGAGTACATCTTTGTGCCGGCCCCGCCATAACGCACATTGATCTCATCCACATAGTGCATCAGCTCAATCGCCGTATCTTTCCCGATATATTCATACAGAGTTCCGCCAAAATCATTTGTGATATTGTATTTTCCATCGGAAAATGCGCCTGCGCCTCCGAATCCGCTCATAATCGCGCAGGTTCTGCAGTTGATACAGCTCTTCACCTTCTTCCCGTCAATCGGGCATTTCCTCTTCTCCAGCGGATTGCCGGCCTCAAACACTGCCACCTTAAGCCCCGGTGCTTTCTGCATCAGCTCATAAGCGGCAAAGATTCCTCCCGGTCCCGCTCCGATAATTATGACATCATATCTGCTCATCTAGTTATTCCTTCCTTCGCTTTTTTTAATCATCCGTCTTCCTGTCCGTCCGCTTTCTTTCTCAGTTTTCTTCC
>CALWBC010000203.1 GCA_944375755.1 uncultured Mediterraneibacter sp.
GCATGAGCCGAATGTAAATGATATTGTAAAACTCTGCGATATGTACAATATTCCGATCGCTACGAATATTGCCACTGCAGAGGCGCTGATTCTTGCGCTGGACCGCGGAGATCTGGACTGGCGGGAGATGTACCGCTAGATCGGCAAACGCAAATCTGAAGGCAGCCTGAGACTGCCGGGGAGAGGAATCATTAATCATATGGATCGAAGAAAGAAACGCAGAAGAAGGAGACGCCGCGGCGGCAGAACCGCGGCAGTCCTGGTCAGCCTGGTCATTCTTCTGGGGGCAGGTGCTGTGGGCGGAATTCTGGTTTATGACCACAGCAGAAACTACATCACGGAATACGAACGTGAACATTACAACAGCGCGGTATACCAGGGCAGTATGTTCGCGCAGGATCTCTGCGTGACAGCGCAGGAGGTCCCGCTGGACGGATTTGAACCGGCTGCTGATCTTCATGCCTCCGGGCTGTTTGACCTGACGGATAAACAGGTGGTGGAAGGACACAAGCTGTTTGACCGGCTTTATCCAGCCAGCACGACCAAAGTTATGACTGCTTATGTGACATTAAAATACGGAAATCTTGATGATGTTGTAACCGTGAGTGAACATGCCACGGACTTTAACTGGGATGAAGTGACATGCGGACTCAGAACCGGGGATACGGTAACGCTTTATGATCTGCTGTGCGGACTGCTTCTGCATTCCGGAAATGACTGCGCGACTGCAATTGCGGAACACATTTCCGGAAGTGAGGAAGCGTTTGCCGAACTGATGAATAAAGAGGCGGCCGCACTGGGCGCAACGGGAAGCCATTTTGTGAATCCCCACGGTCTCCATGATGAGAATCATTATACGACCGCCTATGATCTCTATCTGATTTTTAACGCATGTATCAAGGATCAGAGATTTGTGGACATCATATCCATGGATTCCTATGACGGAACTCTGACAGGGGCGGACGGCACGGTGCGCACGGAGACATGGGTCCCATCCAACTATTATTCCAGCGGCCTGGCTGAGGCGCCGGACGGTATCCGGGTATTCGGAGGAAAGACAGGGACAACGGATCAGGCGGGAAACTGTCTGATTATCTATGACGAGGATGCGCAGGGCAGCCCGTATATTACCGTTGTCATGGGAGCAGCGGACCGTACTCAGCTCTACGAACAGATGAATCAGCTTATGTCGGTCGGCATACTCGGATCCTGACAGAGCGGCATCAGAATAAGAAAAGGAAAGCCTTCCTTTTTCAGCATTGCGCGAAGAAGGAAGGCTTTATTTTTATTGTTCGTATTTTATTATTCGGACATGCCTCTGATCCTGCCGAAGAGGCTGATCAGATACAGTCCGCAGAGACCTACGACTGTGTAAATGATTCTTGAGAGCCAGCTCAGATTTCCAAATAGAAATGCTACTAGGTCAAATCGGAAGATTCCTACCAGAAGCCAGTTGACCGCACCGATAATTACAATCGTGAGCGCTGTGTAATCAAACCATTTCATGTTATTTCCTCCTTTACCATCTCAATATTTTTATTATTGCCCGTAAAAACTGGAAATATACATCAGAAAATGATATACTAACTAAGTTAAAGATCTAAGGAGGTGCAGCCTTACTTGGCATCAAAAAAGAATAAATCTGTCAACATTAAGAAATACAGGGGCAGGCGGCAGCTGAATCTGGGCATATTTTTATTCGCCATTGTTTTTATTTATCTGATTGTCACCGTGATCCTCTATCTTACCGGCGACAGCATCTCTGCGTACGAAGTGCGAAAGGGAAGCATTGTAAAGGATAATTCCTACACAGGCCTGATCCTCCGGGAGGAGACGGCGGTCAGTGCGGATGCGGCCGGATATGTAAATTATTATCAGAATGAGAACAGTAAAGTCAGAACCGGAGAACCGGTTTATGCCATGTCTCAGGATCCGGTACCCACGGACAGCGGAACGGAAGAATCAGCGGATACGCAGATCGGTGAAGAGGTGCGGTCCGCCATCGTTCTTCAGCTGCAGAGCTTTAATGAGAATTTTGACTCCAATGATTTCTCTTCGGTATACTCTCTGAAAAATGAGATGGATAACGCCCTGCAGGGCAATTACAGTACGACAAAACGGGCGCAGCTGGATGCGCTGATTGCCTCCGGCGGAATTCAGGTGACAAACTACGGGGCGCCGCGGGATGGAATTGTAGCCTTTACGGTGGATGGATATGAGTCTCTGACAAAAGACAGTTTTACCCCGGAGAATCTGGATCGTTCTTCCTATGAAAGCACTGTGCTGGAAGACCAGGCGCAGGTTGAAGCGGGGGATCCGGTTTACCGTCTGATCACCAGCGAAGACTGGTCGGTGATTGTCCCGCTTTCCAGAGAGACGGCGGAAGATCTTCAGAATAAAGATGTGAACAGCGTCCGTGTGCGCATTGACAAGGACAGTGAGACACTCTGGGCGGATTTTTCCATTATCGCAAAAGAGGGACAGTTCTACGGCTGCCTTGATTTTGACAATTCCATGATACGTTATGCTGAGGAGCGCTTTCTGAATATTGAGCTGATCCTGGAGGATGAGAGCGGCCTGAAGATTCCGAAATCAGCTGTGGTGGATGAACAGTTTTTTGTTGTGCCCTCCGACTATGTTACTACTGGAGGCAACAGTTCCGGACAGGGATTTCTCGTCCGGGATGAAAACGGAGACACTCAGTTCTGCCAGACCGATATATATAATATATCCGATGACGGGGAGGCTTATATCAGTACCGATGAGATAGAAGAAGGAACTGTCCTCGTAAAACCGGAATCAACGGAGACATACACGGTCGGAAAGACAAAGACTCTTCAGGGTGTCTACAATATAAACCGGGGATACGCGGTGTTTAATAAAGTAACAATCCTCTGTGAAAATGATGAATATTACATCGTTCAGGAGGGAGAGAGCTACGGACTGTCCAATTATGATCATATCGTTCAGAACGGAGACAGTGTAGATCCGCAGGAAGTTGTATTTCAATAGAAAGGATGACGTGAAATGCTTAAGGAAAATCTGGAAGAAGTCGAATCAAAGATACAGGCTGCCTGCAGACGAGCAGGAAGAAGCAGGGATGAGGTAACACTGATCTCTGTGAGCAAGACAAAGCCTGTTGAAATGCTAAGAGAAGCATACGATCTCGGCGTACGGGTATTCGGAGAAAACAAGGTGCAGGAGATCCGGGAAAAATATGAGGCTCTGCCAAAGGATATTGAGTGGCATATGATTGGCCATCTGCAGACAAACAAAGTCAAATATATTATTGACAAAGTACGGCTGATCCACTCCGTGGACTCGTTCAGACTGGCTGAAACCATTGAGAAAGAGGCAGCAAAGCACGGAATCGTTATGGATATTCTTCTGGAGGTCAATGTGGCTGAGGAAGAGAGCAAGTTCGGGCTTAAGATGGAGGAAGTCATTCCATTGATGGAACAGATTTCCGATCTTTCTCATGTAAGGGTGAAAGGGCTTATGACGATTGCTCCTTTTGTTGAAAATCCCGAGGATAACCGCTCAGTTTTCGCAGATTTACATAAATTATATGTTGACATTAAGGAAAAAAACATTGATAATGGTACTGTGAGCATACTGTCAATGGGGATGACCAATGATTACGAGGTCGCGATTGAAGAGGGAGCGACCATGGTCCGCATCGGAACCGGAATCTTTGGTGCCAGGGATTACAGTGTGGTTTCTGGAAAGACAGTGTGAAAGAGAAAAAAATTGCGCGGGACAAGAGGCGCAAGATAGGAGTGTAAAGATGGGTGTATTTGATAAATTTCTGGACATTATGAAGTTAAACGACGATGATTACGATGACGAGTACTATGATGATGATGAGTACTATGATGATGATGAGTACGAGGAGAAGCCTCAGCGTCGTTCCCTGTTCGGAAAGAAAAATACAAAGGAAGAGAATTTTGACGATTTCGACATGGAAGAGGATAAGAAATATCAGTCTTCTTCCAGCAGCAATAAAGTGACACCGATGCGCCATCCTGCAGCCCGCAAGAGCAGCGGCAACATGGAGGTCTGTGTGGTGAAGCCGACATCTGTGGATGATTCCAGAGAGATTACGGAGACTCTGCTCGCAGGCCGTACCGTGATCCTGAACCTTGAGGGAATGGATCTTGAGATTGCGCAGAGAATCATTGACTTTATCTCCGGTGCGACGTTTGCCATCAGCGGCAATCTGCAGAAAATCTCAAATTACATATTCCTTGTGACACCTACGAATGTAGATATTTCCGGCGATCTGCAGGATCTTCTCGGAGGATCCATGGAGACACCGAGCGTCCGTGGCAGATATTGATCGGGAGCGTCCGAAGTGAACATGGATGGTACAAGCCAGGAGAAGGACAGGCAGATGCTGGAGAAACGGCTGATTGAGCTTTCCAGAACTGCCTATCAGAGAGACATTATCACTTATTCCGATTTTTTAAATCTGAATGAACAGAACATATTACATATGCTGCCGAAGGACAGGCTCTTTACCGGGGCGGTCTTTTTCGGCGGCTATGAAATGGCAGAGCGTCAGATGGCGGTATTTATCCCTGATGCTCTTTATTTGCGTTACGGAAAAAAGGAACTCTCCCCATGGGAGACTGATTACCCGTTCCAGGCGCTGAAGATCGCGCCCCTCAACAGAAAATTCGCCGAGGACCTGACCCATCGGGATTACCTTGGCGCTGTCTTGAATCTCGGGCTTGAGCGTTCGAAGACAGGGGATATACTGATCCGGGATCGTGAGGCTCTCCTTTTCGTACACAACGATGTGGCAGACTATATTGCGGAAGAACTCCGGCGGGTCAGACACACATCAGTCTCTGTTTCACAGACTGATGCCAGAGAGCTGAACTATACTCCGGATTTTGAGGAGATCCGTGGTACAGTGGCTTCAGTACGTCTGGACAGCCTGCTTGCTCTTGCGTTTTCTTCTTCCAGGACCCGGCTTACCGGACTGATCGAGGGGGCGAAGGTGTTTGTGAACGGCAAGCTTATTACGAGCAATGGATATCAGCCGTCCGAGGGTGATGTAATCTCTGTCCGGGGGATGGGAAAGTTCCGGTATGAGTCTTCCGGTGGGCGCACCCGAAAGAACCGGATCAGTGTGATAATCCGGAAGTATATCTGAACCGTACGGTTTATGCAGACAGGGGATTTCTGTCAGAAAATGCGGCAATAAAATGCCGGTTGGAAATTTTGTCAGTGAAATGGAAGGTAGAACATGACAGATCATATGGAAAAAAGTTCCGGAAGGTCCGGAAATTCGAAAAAAGCTGTGAAAAGTGCTGTTTATGCCCTGATCGGGGCGGCTGCAGCCCTGATTGTGGATCAGGTGACAAAATATATGGCGGTGAAGCATCTGATGTCTCAGCCGCCTTTTGAAGTGATCAGCGGGGTTTTCGAGCTGCATTATCTGGAGAATCGGGGGGCGGCCTTCGGCATGATGCAGAATATGCAGTATTTCTTTGTAGCGGGCGCTGTCCTGATCATGGCAGTGCTTCTCGTCCTCTATCACAGGATGCCTTACACCAGACGGTATACTCCGCTTCGGTTCTGCGCCGTTCTGCTTTGGGCAGGCGCGGCGGGAAATGCCATTGACAGGCTGAGACTCGGGTATGTGGTTGATTTTTTCTATTTCAAATTGATTGACTTCCCGATTTTCAATGTGGCGGACTGTTATGTGGTTGTGGCATGTGTACTGTTTGCGCTGCTGATCCTGTTTTACTACAGGAGGGACGATGACTTCGCTTTCCTCGGAAAGAGGAAAGACGGGAAAGAAAAGATACAGGAAAGGTGATATGCCGGATATGGAAGAACTCTCTCTTACAGCCGGGCGTTCCGGGGAAAGGATTGACAGATTCTTAAGCGAAGAACTGGAAAGCCTTTCCCGTTCTTATATCCAGAAACTGGTGAAGGATGGATCGGTTCTGGTCAACGGAAAGCCGGTGAAGGCAAATTATAAGATCAGTCAGGATGATATTGTACAGGTAAGTATACCGGATCCGGAGGAGCCGGATATTCTGCCGGAAGATATTCCGCTTGACATCCTCTACGAAGATGACGATGTGCTTATCGTTAACAAGCCAAAGGGAATGGTGGTACATCCGGCGCCGGGACATTACAGCCATACGCTTGTCAATGCGGTGATGTTTCACTGCCGGGATAATCTGTCCGGAATCAACGGAGTGATGCGTCCGGGAATCGTCCACAGGATTGACATGGATACAACCGGTTCTCTCGTTATATGCAAAAATGATACGGCTCATCAGATTCTTGCGGAGCAGCTGAAGGAACATTCCATCACACGCAGGTATCACGCTATTGTTCACGGCAATCTGAAGGCCGATGAAGGGGTGATTGACGCGCCTGTCGGAAGACACCCCACAGATCGCAAGAAAATGAGCACAAAGGCGCCTCACGGGCGCAGAGCGGTAACTCACTACAGGGTTCTGGAACGCTTTGGGAATTATACGTATATCGAGTGTGAGCTGGAAACCGGACGAACTCATCAGATCCGTGTCCATATGGCCAGCATTGGCCATCCGATTCTGGGCGATCAGGTTTACGGGCCCGCAAAATGTCCGTTTAAACTGCAGGGGCAGACTCTCCACGCAAAGATTCTGGGATTCCATCACCCTGCTACCGGGGAGTACATGGAATTTGACGCTCCGCTGCCGGAATATTTCCAGAGACTTCTGGAGCAGTTGAGGAAGTAAGTTTCCAGGACAGACACGGCTGGAAACCTCTCCGTCCGACACGAAAAATAAAATTTGAATTTATCATTGTAATGGACGCTTGTTTTCGTTATAATAGTCATATGAAATGTGATTAATTCATAATTTTTTATGCAAAATCACAAATTGTATGGCGTAAAGGAGAGTGGCTGACTATGAAAACAAATACAATTATAACGATTGGACGTGAGTACGGAAGTGCTGGAAGGGAAATCGGATACAAGGTAGCGGATGCCTTCGGAATCAAGCTGTATGACAAGGAAATGCTTGCGAGGGCTGCAAAGGAAAGCGGAATCTGTGAAGAGATCTTTGAAAATCACGATGAGAAGCCGACAAACAGTTTTCTGTATTCTCTTGTTATGGATACGTATTCCATGGGATTTGGCGGCAACACCTATACGGATATGCCGATCAATCACAAGGTGTTTCTTGCGCAGTTTAACGCGATCAAGAAGATTGCGGATGAAGGTCCGTGTATTCTTGTCGGACGCTGTGCGGATTATGCGCTGGAGTCATATAAGAATGTTGTAAGCGTGTTTATTCATGCGGATATGGATGCGCGTATCCGTAGAATCGCGAGACTGTACGATCTGACCGACGCAAAGGCAAAAGAAAGAATCCTTAAGACAGATAAAAGCCGTGCTTCCTACTACAATTATTATACGAACAAAAAGTGGTCTGACGCGGAGAGCTATGAACTCTGTCTGACAAGCTCGGAACTTGGAATAGACGGAACGGCAAAGGCAATCATTGACTATGTAAACCTCAAGGAGAGCATTGCCAAAGAAAAGCGTACAATCTGACCGGCTTCTAATAAAATAAAAAGATAAATATCTCCCGGCATACGGTCAGACCGTATGTCGGGAGATCATTTACGCCCGGGAGTTTTGTTCCTTTTCTTTTTTGCGTTCTTCCGGGGTCTTGATGACACGTTCGGGCCATCCGGAAATATTTCCGGTCAGAACCGCATGAAACAGCCGCTCACGTACCCCCGGGTGGTCGAGATTCATCTGACGGATCAGATCTTTTGCATACTGCCGTTTCGTATATCCGTCCACCGGACATTTGCTTTTGACCACGGGCAGGTGATATTTGTTCATGAAGCCGATCACATCCACTTCGTCTACAAACATGAGAGGGCGGATAACGGTGAGATCCATCCGGTCAAGATAGGTCCTCGGCGAAAAGGAGTGAAATCTTCCCTCAAAAATCAGAGAGAGCATCATTGTTTCTATGATATCATCCTTGTGATGTGCATAGGCGACTTTGTTGCAGCCCATCTCTTTTACCGCCTGGTTGAGTGCTCCTTTGCGCATCTTTGCACAGAGAGAACAGGGGTTGCTTTCTTTTCGGATATTAAACAGGATGTCATAGATATCTGATTTAACTATTTTATATGGGACTTCCAGCTCTCGGCAGAGATCCGCCACCGGTGTCAGGTCAAAGTCGCTGAAACCGAGATCAACGGTGATGGCGCTGAGTTCAAATTTCTGCGGATAAAAACGTTTCAGGCCGTGCAGTGCATAGAGGAGAGTCAGGCTGTCCTTCCCTCCGGATATTCCCACTGCAATATGATCGCCGGAGCGGATCATCTCGTATTCGTCAACGGCCTTGCGTGTATAGCTTAATAATCGCTGTAACTGCATATTCTGCAAAACCTTCCTTCATATGTAATATTATTGTATGATCTTGTGCCATTTTTACATTATACGGAAACCTGTCCGGAAATACAAGAAAAACAAGTAGAAAAGGAGTGAGAAGAAAGATGAATCTGCCAGCGGATTCCTTCAGGACACCATCCTGGCTGAATCAGGTACAATTAAAAAAAGTCTGGAAACAGTTCCGCATGGCTTTTCCTGTGATTCTGTTTTTCCTGGCTCTGTTCGCTTTTACAATCGCTGTTTTCGGTATGCAGTACACGATGATACCGTCCCTTGTGACAGTTAATTTTCAGAATCGCCGCAAGAAAAGGCAGTCCGTACAAAGCCTGGTACTGGTTGTTGTGTATCAGTTTGTCCTGCAGATTCTTGCGTACGTGGCTACTTTATCAATACCGTTTTGCCTTGCCTTAAATCTACTTGTTCCGTTCTGGCTGATTTTCACCAGCGCCTCCCAGTTTAATCAGCTGGGATATTTTTCCGGGCTGATGACATTTACTTTTCTTCAGCTCATGCCGGTCGATTTCGGAGGATTTCTGGTACAGGTACAGGCGATGGGGTGCGGTCTTCTCTTTTTCTTCCTGGTGACTCTGTGGTATACGAGACATTACATAGAGGAAGAAATGTATGATTACCGGAGCGAACACCGGGGAATGGAACTGCTCGGGACGGCACTTGAGAAGAAGATCGAAGCGGCGGCCGGGCAGACCGCCGGAACCGGGACAGGCAGTGAAGAACAGCAGGCAGGAGATCTTGATGCGATATATCAGGAGCTGTTCAGGATCCAGCAGTCCCTGTACCGGGCAGCCTACGGCAGGAAGGGAGCGGAACATGTCCAGGGAGAGGGACGAATGAGTTATCTGTTCGCGCTTATGTTTCAGCGTGCGGTCTATTTTATCACCACCCCATACGAAAAGACGCTTGCGGAAGATGATGAGCTGAAAAAATATGCCGGCCGGCTTGCCGCGTATCTGAAAAAGGCGGGAAAGATGACCACATGGTTTGGAAAGGAAGACGAACTGCTTCCCGATGGCGAACGTCTTCTGGCAACTGACGGCACAACCGGACAGCGTTTTTATCAGACAAGCCATAATTTTCTTCGCATGTTTCTGCTGATATTGAATCAGCTGAATCACTCTCCGGATGAGGAGGAAGAGGTGGAGTTAAATGACGGGAGTTCTCTGGCAGGTGAATGGCGTACGCC
>CALWBC010000204.1 GCA_944375755.1 uncultured Mediterraneibacter sp.
CGATCCGGATCAGTCCGTGTTCGGTCAGAAGCACGACTCTTCCGAAGAATCGCGGATCAATGGATTCGTCCACGAACGTCATCTGTCCGTTTTCCATTCTCATATGGAAGAGACTTTCCACTTTCGCGAGAGGATATTTTTTGATCTCCTCTGCAATGTGCCGGTCGCTTAAGCCCAGTTCCGTCTGGATCAGCATGGAAACCAGTTCTCCGGCACCTGCCTGATGGGTCAGGGTTACATGTCCGTCCTCATCGATGATTGCGGCGTCTGTTGAGCCTCCGCCCATATCCAGTATGGCGAGAGGAAGCTTTGTTCCGGGTGTTGTGAGAGCACCCAGACTTGCCATGACCGCTTCCACTCCGGCAACTTTGACTTCTGTTCCGAGATCTGTGGTAAGTTTCGCGGCGATCTCCTGCATGGGGAGTTTCTGGGTCTTCACCATTGCGGCGATCCCCACTGCCTTCTCCAGGCAGGTCTCACCTGCCAGCGCGCCTGAGATCAGGACCGGCGCCAGCGTATCCACAGCCAGAATATCCGTGATCCGGATATCCGCCTGATCGCTTTTATCCAGTTCGCTCATGCCCGTACGGATGCGGGAGAGCATATTGCCGACATTTGTGTCCGGCTGTCCGCTGATATCGCGGATATCTCCTGCCTCGGAAGCGGCTTCCATGATCTTGTCCGCTCCTTCGTCGAGGCTGATTGTTACATTTTTATCTCCGTAGAAATAGATCTCTCCGGCTGGAAGCACATTCTCGTGTACATTTCCTCCCGGCGTCTTGAGCACCACGGCGCTCCGTTTCCCGATCAGACTCTTTGCGATGGGAGTGATGGTCCGTGTCTCCTCCGCGTTCAGTCCCAGCAGTGTCGCGATCCCATAGGGATTGGAGAGCATGCGGATGGTCTGTCCCGGAAGCGCCACTTCAATGGCGGCGGGGACTCCGTCGGGAAGACGGTCAATCCGGCGCACTTCATCGATGATCGGGATCTCTCTGTGAATCCGGTTCTCCACGAGCACGGCTTCATCCGCCTGCAGGATGATCCCCACAATATTGACATCATCATGCTGATTGACGACTGCCGCGACTTCCTCGTAGGAATGATCGGCTGATGCGGCGAGAATATAATCGGTTCCCGGCACAGCGCGGTCAATTCTCTCAATGAGAAGAATCTCGCCGACAGCCTGTCCTGCTCCGGCCGGGGTGGACGGGTTGTGACCGATCATGGAGGAGTCCGTGATGACAGTCTCAGTCAGTGTTTCCATGGCAGTATCACCGATTACCGGCGCCGCTTCATTCAGACGCACCAGATCGATGTCAGAGGTTTCCCGGCCGATTTTCGCCATGGCAAGCTTCAGCGCGTTTTTCACGGAATGCACATTTTCGATGGTGCCCTTTGTCCCGGTGGTGGGGCAGGAGGCGCTGGTAAGAAATGTGAGGTTCCCGCGATCCGTCACTTCGCCGACGCAGACTTCCGTTGTGGAATTTCCTATATCAACTCCTGCGATATAACTCAAAGTAATATTCCTCTCTTTTCATACACTTCCGCGGCTTCCATTACAAGGCGCGCGCAGTTCTTTGCGTTGTATTTCTCAAGAAGCTCCTGTGCCATCATCACCAGTTCCAGTTTCGTGGAGCGGTTCGGGCGCAGTTTGTCATACATTTTCAGAATCACTTCATCCGGTACGTCCACAAGTTCTGCGGCACGCTCGAAGTTCTTTTCCATGGGGCCGTTGTCGGCATCGAGAGCAACCTGTCCCTGTGCCTTTAAGATTTCCTTGGAAATCTTGATATCATCCGGCGCTACATGTCCTTTCATCACTTCATCCAGTGTGATGTCGGTGAATTTCTTTCCGGTTTTTGATGTGATGTTGTCTTTTTCGTGTTCAGCTAAAGGATATCTCATCTATCTTCCCTCCCATTCGACGGCTCCGACTTCCGGATCAAGCTGCTCGGTCTCCGCGATATGCATCAGCGCGGCTTTTACCTGGTATTTCGGTCTGGACATCGGATCATTTGTACAGGGAATCGGAACTACCTGCTCGCCTTTGACATATTTCGCGGCGTTCTGTCCGATCTGTCTGTAAGTTTCAAGCGTCATGAGAGGCGCCTGTGGAAACAGCTCCAGATTGGAGAGGGGGTACAGGTCTTTCTGATGGATGACTGTGGTTCCCTTGGACTGGATGCCCACGCCGATTCCGGAGCCGGAGAGCTTCGCGGCCTCCAGCGCCATGAAGCAGACGTCCGATGTGTCAAGGATCTTCACGACTCTCGGAGTCATCCCTTCTTCTTCAATCCCGGCTTTTACATTCCTCAGCACATCATCCAGCGGAATTCCGCAGATGGTTTTTGTAATTTCTTTCTGAAACGCGGCGCCCACGCCGATGACCACTTCTTTCGGGTCTGTCCCCTTCTTCGCACGGGGATAATCAGCATAGGAAGTTTTCTCCTCATTGATCCGATCCCGTCCTGCCATGGATGGAACTTCCGCGGAAGACGGAACGGAACCCGAAGCATTTCCGGAAGCGGAGGAGGCGCCGGCCTGTGACATCTGGCTTAATACGGCATTTGTAATCTGTCTGACTAATTCTTCATTGATCTGCATGGTCTACGCCTCCTTCCCGACCGCGCCTCCGGATTGATACTGTGCGGGTTGTGTTTGATTTCCTCCCGGCGCTCGCCGTCCACACGGTAGCCCGTGCCCGGTCCCATGTAGTCGTTCGGTGTGTTGACTCCGGACATTACATGGAAGTCCTTGTCCAGGATGGCTGCCGTCTGCATGTAATCGCCGGCAACCCGCTGTTTCAGCATATTGAGGACGCTGGCAGCCACATCTTCAAATCCGGTCTCCGCCAGTGCCTTTACGACATCGATTCCGGTGATGCCGCGTTTTAATACGTCCTCGGCAGCGGCGAGATCAGCGGTAACGTCACGGGAAAGGGTGTCCTTGCTTCCGTGCGCGTATGTAACGGCTTCCACCTGCTCGTCCGATACCGGGGAGAGATTCAGGTTGCGGAACACTGCCTGCACAGCACGGGCAGCCTTGTTTCTCACGTGGATAACCTGCTCTTCGGTTACAGGTTTCAGACCGCCGTCCACCTGCATGTCTCTCTGCAGGACGTTGTAATCGTCAAAATCCTCCGCATCGAAGTTGGAACCGGCGAACATATTGTCATAGTTCGGCTCCGCAGCATATCCGGAGAAGATGAAGTCGGTTCCCGGAAGGAATTCCAGCATGGTTCTCGCGGTACGTCTCATGTCGGAGTTGGAGAAGCTCTGGTCGTTGGAGGAAGCACACTCCAGACCAAGAAGAGCTGCAACAAGGTTCTCGGCGAGTACTTCGCGGATGCCTGCCGGTACGGAACCTGTCACACCGATACAGCTGACCGATCCGTTCTGAATTCCCTGGCTGCCGGCGCCTTTTGTCACGAACAGGCAGCCGCATTCCAGATACAGCATGGACTTGTCCTCGCTGCTTCCCATAAGGACTTCCGATCCGGAACCGGAAGTGAAGCGGACTTTCAGACCGCGGGAAGCGTATGCGGAGTTGAGGAATGCTTTTGAATACGGAGTGTCATCTCCGTCGATAAATACTTTTTCCGTTCCATATACGGAAAGGGTTTCCGCATAAGTGGTAAGACCGCGGATACCAAGCTCCAGCTCGGTTGCCTCCTCGGCAGAGCACTGGGTCAGCACGCCGGGGCGACCCACCTGAGATCCGATCAGAAGAGCCATAGCGCTTAACGGAGCGTAACGGGCAACTCCCATGGTGGTCTCTTCTTCTGCGAATCCTCTCAGAGCGCCCTCGGCCGCGTCGGCCGCGATCTGAACCGGATCGTCCTTCAGGTTCGTGATATGCGCCTGATTGCCCGGTGTTCTTCTGGCGCGGCTCTTCTGCATACCCATCATCAGTTCCACAACGTTTAAGTGGTTCATGATCTCGGTCATTTTCGCCGGGGTAATACCGGAGATAATCTCCAGAATCTCTTTTCTGGAAACATGGATATCCACGATCATCCGTGCAATATCCAGAGAAGAGACAGCCATTGATTTTTCCGTGCGGTCAATGTTGATTGCGTAGTCTGCGATGAACTGGTCGATGAAGTCAAAATCCTCACGCTGCTTTCCGTCCAGTTCAACGATCTTGCCGTCCTCGACTCTGACGGACGGCTTCGGGTCGTAGGGACTGCTCATGGCAACGAATCCCATTTCCGGCCATTCATTGATGTAGCCGTCCAGATTGACCGGGCGGGCATCAAGTGCTTCAATTCGTTTTGAACGTTTCATAATGTTTTCTCTCCTTGAACTTCAGTTCATACATGTGTAAAAACTGCCCTGTATGTTGGGATTTGTACAGACTCGTATGCTATATTTACGCAAACGGGCATTTCTAACGATAATTATACTATAATCACAATGAAATGGCAATATGAGAATCGAGAAATGTCGCAAGAAACCACAAAATCAAAAAACAAAAACCACAAAAAACCACAAATGTGTGGATGGCAGGAATAAAATGATGAGACAATTTAAAATTGACAAATTTCAGATTTTAAATTCTATTTTAAATTCTGCGGGGAAATCTTAAATTCCGACAGATATTTCGGGAATGCTTTTAGATTCTTGTATGTAATTTGTATTTCTGATAAAATTTCAAATGGAAAAGAGGGATAGAATATGCGCAGTGAAATAAAGCGAAAAATGTCGGAGACAGCGGACTATATCTTCTGCCATCCGGAAATTTCATTAAAAGAGGAAAAATCCTCCCGGGAGCTGGCACGGTTTCTGGAGGAGGAAGGATTTCACATAAAATGGAGCCTGGCGGGATTTGACACCGCGTTTGTGGCGGAATGGGGAGAAGGACGCCCGGTCATCGGGTTCCTGGCGGAGTACGACGCTCTGCCGGGACTGGGGCAGGAAATCCTGCCGGAAAAGAAACTGACCGGAGGTCCGGGGCATGGCTGCGGCCATAACCTGCTGGGGACGGCCTGTGCCGGTGCGGCGTGCGCGCTGAAAGACCGGATGAGCGAGGAAGGAATCAAAGGAACCATCCGCGTGTACGGCTGCCCTGCTGAGGGGATCGTGGTCGGAAAAATCAAAATGAACGAGGAAGGCGTCTTTGACGATCTGTCCGCGGCGGTCACATGGCATCCCTTTGACCGGAACCGGGTGAGCTATGATATCTGGCAGGCTCAGGATATTAAAAACTATAAATTTTACGGCATCTCCGCCCATGCGTCAAAACATCCGGAGATGGGACGAAGCGCCCTTGACGCGGCTGAGCTGATGAACGTGGGTGTGAATTATCTGCGGGAACACGTGGCTGACGACGTGCGGATGCACTATACCTATACGAACACGGACGGACCGGCGAATATCGTGCCGGCCTATGCCTCCACCAACTATTTCATCCGTTCCAATAAATGGGAGCGGACGAAAGACGCTTCGGAGCGGGTGGATGAGTGTGCCAGAGGAGCGGCGATCATGACCGGGACAAAGGTGGAGGTCGAGCGGGGCACCTGCAACAAAGAGATGACAGTGAACCGCACACTGGCGGAAGTTTTCTATGAGGAAATGACGAAGATCCCCGGACCTTCCTATACGGAGGAGGAATTAAAGTTCGCGGCCGAGATATCAGAAGCGGCAGGATTTGACAACAACGGCGTATATTTCACCGGACTGGAACCGCTGGAAGAGGAACCGGTGCCTCTTGCCATCGGAACGGATGTATCTGATGTAAGCCATACGGTGCCGACCATCATGCTCAGCGCGGCCGCCATGTGCAAGGGAACCCCGCTGCATCACTGGGCAGCTACGGCTCAGGCTGGTATGAGTATCGGGCAGAAGGGGATGTTCTATGCCGCGGAATGCATGGCGGCGGGAGCGTACCGTCTGGTAACCGAACCGGAGCTGCTGGAGCGCGCCTGGGATGAAATGCAGTCAGAAAAGTAAAAATGCAGATTTGCTGCTGGTGGATGAATGGAAAAGTAATTGATGAATGTTCGATGAAATTATTTGAGAGAAGGGAATCAGATGGAAGAAAATGAAAAGATAAAACTTTTTGAGGAAGCGCCGATCCCGAATGCGGTGGCAAAGCTGGCAGTTCCGATGATCTTCAGTTCGCTTGTTATGGTGCTCTATAATATGGCGGACACCTATTTCGTGGGAATGCTGGGAGATCCGGTGGAAAACGCGGCGGTTTCTCTGGCGGCTCCGGTGCTTCTGGCGTTCAATGCCGTGAACAACCTGTTCGGTGTGGGGACTTCCAGTATGATGAGCCGGGCGCTTGGGAGAAAAGATTATGATACCGTATCCCGAAGTTCCGCGTTCGGATTCTACTGTTCTCTGATCTGCGGAATCCTGTTCGGTGTTCTGTGCGGATTGCTTCACAGCCCTCTGCTGACACTGATCGGCGCGGACGAGACGACCAGGGCAGCCACTCAGGGGTACATGTTCTGGACCGTGTATCTCGGCGCCGCGCCGGCGATCCTGAATGTGGTGATGGCATACCTGGTGCGCTCCGAAGGATCTGCCATGCACGCCAGCATCGGAACCATGAGCGGATGTATCCTGAACATAATCCTTGATCCGATCTTCATCCTTCCGTGGGGGCTGCATATGGGAGCGGCGGGTGCGGGACTGGCCACGTTTCTTTCCAACTGTGTGGCCTGTCTGTATTTCTTCGTTCTGCTCTATGTAAAGCGAAGAAGCACATTCGTATGTATCAATCCGAAGAAATTCTGCCTGCGGAAAAATATTATCAAAGAAGTGTGCGGTGTGGGAATTCCGGCGTCCATCCAGAACCTTCTCAATGTAACCGGCATGACGATCCTGAATAATTTCACTTCCACCTATGGCGCGGACGCTGTGGCGGCGATGGGAATTACATATAAGATCTACATGGTTCCCATGCAGGTATCCCTCGGATTTTCCCAGGGAATCATGCCTCTTGTCAGTTACACATTCGCCTCGGGCAACCGGA
Source organism: uncultured Mediterraneibacter sp. (assembly GCA_944375755.1). Taxonomy (GTDB): domain Bacteria; phylum Bacillota; class Clostridia; order Lachnospirales; family Lachnospiraceae; genus Mediterraneibacter. Next base: position 6,982 of record CALWBC010000204.1, read on the forward strand.
AGAGGATGAAAGACACCATCATCTTTGCGATGAAAATCGTTGTTCCGGTTCTGGTGTCGGTTACCGTGATCTATTATCTGGGAGCGGACGGGCTGATCAGCCTGTTCATGAAAAATGAATCCATTATCGCATATGGCACAAGATTCCTGAGAGGATTCTGTCTCGGACTGACATTCCTGGGAATTGATTTCCTTGCGGTGGGCGTGTTCCAGGCACTTGGCTTCGGACGGTATGCCCTCGCCTTTGCCATCATGCGGAAAGTAGTGCTGGAGATCCCGGCACTGTTCATACTGAACCGGCTGTTCCCGCTTTACGGACTCGCTTATGCGCAGTTTACGGCAGAGTCGATTTTGAGCGTGTGCGCGGTGGTGATACTAAGACATATCTTCCGGAAATATGGGGATCAGAAATTTTGATTTTTCTGATCGGGAACTTTCGAGCAGGAGCGATAACGGCTAAACGGAAGGCACCGGGAAAGAAGGAAATGTAACGCCATACGGAGCCCGTTCCTTCAAAGCTTCGAACAGATGTAACAAAAGCGACAGATGTGCGTGCAAAGGCACTTCATCTGTCGCTTTTTAACATCTGGAACGAAG
>CALWBC010000205.1 GCA_944375755.1 uncultured Mediterraneibacter sp.
CGGCAATGGCATTCTGCCGGTATTCACGCGGTGCGATCTGATAGATCTGCCGGAAGCTTTTATTGAACGCGGAGATATTGGAAAACCCGCAGTTCACGGCAATATCCGTAATGGTTCTGTTGGTGTGTACCAGTTCGCTTCTGGCATGTTCGAGCCGAACCGATCTCACATACTCGGTAAACACGCTTCCTGTTTCCTTCTTAAACAGTCTGGAAAACGCTGACTCCGACATATATTCCCTCTTTGCCATTTCCGAAAGGCTGAGCGGTTCCGCATAATGCTCTTCAATATAGCGGATCACCCGCCGGACTTTCATCCCGGTTTCCGGAAGATCCTCCGTGTCCTCATTCAGATTATTTTCCTTAAGCACTTCAATGAAAGAATAGTAGAGACTCCTGAACAGGAAAATCTTTGATTTTTCCATGTACTGATCCATCATTGCTTCCAGAACATACCGGTGTCTGGAATAGTCCTTTTCCGGATCCGCGGCGCTGTTGCAGGTAAACGTAATCTGTGTCCTGTTTAACGCGTCCTTCAGCATAAAATAATCCAGGAGGATGCGGCAGGCAAGGGTATCTTTGCCGATCCGGAAAGAATGTTTCTCACCGCTGTTAATAAGAACAATATCCTGAGGTCCGGCAGCATAAGTTTTCTCCCCGATCCGGATCTGCATCTCTCCTTCCATGACATAGATAATCTCAATATCCGTATGCAGGTGTAATGTATTCTCGCTCTCTGTGATGATCATTCTTCCGCCCCCTGATCATTCCCCTGATAATTCAACCCGATGTACGCGATCTCATTCGCCTTCATCGGAATATCCAGATGAACGCTTCCGCCCTTTGCCTGCACTTTCTGCATGGACAGCTTCGGGCCGCACACTCTCTGAATATAATGAAGATCATCCCGGGAAAGGCTGGACTCGTATTCCATCTCCCCCCAGACCCTCTGCACGGAGCCGTTCTCGTCATTCACCCGGTAGATCTTCATCTGATAGATCCCGTCCTTCACATCCCGGATCTCCAGATGCAGAGTCAGGCTGTCCAGATCTTCAAAATATTTTGACAGGTGATCCCTGTCCAGATTATCTTCTTCCACATAATAATAGTTGTAGCTCAGTTTTTTGCAGTTGTGACAGGCGATTCCGTAATTTCCGTGACCGTCCTCCGTGACCAGGTAGTTTTCCCCTTTTCCGATATATCCGGAATACAGCCTGTTCAGGAAATGTATGGCCATCGCCATTGGCTTCTGCACTCCGTCCCGTGTCAGAAGACCGGTGCCGCCGAACAGGAAGGCATCGGTATCGTAAGACTCGGATACCCGGTCCGTTCCCCGGAAATATGCCATCGCGTCCACCTGTCCCAGAAGGGCGATATAGTTCTTCATCAGATATGCGCCCTTGAAGCAGGAATCATTAATCAGATTCCGGTCGCTGAACGTCAGGTTCCACTCTGTAAGATATAGTTTTCTGTCCGCGAGCATATCACCCATGTCCCTGCGCGCGTTATCAACCATATGGATGGCATACTGTTCATCGGAACTCTGCTCTGATATGATCCTGCCGTTCTCATCCCTGGAATCATAGGCATAACAGTACAGAGTAACAAAATCCGGTTTCACGCCCTGATTTCTGATTTTTTCATTGAACGCCCGGATATACGCGGACTTCTTCTCCGTACTCTTCACATATCCGTGCATTCCGCAGCCGCCAATCGGAGCGTCACAGTACCTGTGCAGGATTTTCTGCGCTGCCTTGTACCGTTCGGAATAGTTCAGAATCTGAAGATCGTCATTGACCTTATCCGCATCAAACCACAGTTCAAACTGCCACCGGCTGACCTCTTCCCTTCCGTATCTGGCTGCTATATGCCGGATAAAAGCTTCCACGACAGCGCACCAGTTATCCATGGAAGCAATGTTTTCAAACAGTTCATAAATCAGAGAAGTGGTCGCGGTCTTTGTCACGCGTCTCGGCTTGTTCTCAAGTTCAATAAACGGACGGATATCATGGCCGGTCAGGAAATCCAGAATGGAATCCAGCCGTGAGAAATTATACTTGTGCTCCGGGCTGTTTACATCGATCAGCAGTTCTTTCGAAAACGGGTTCCAGAACCGGACATACGTAAACTTCAGTGACCGGCACAGCTGCAGCACATGCTCCTGAACCTCGGAGCGCAGCATATCCTCCGCAGAGCCGATATTGATGATTTTGCTCCAGATCCGGTTCAGCGGCTCGGAATGGGCGGCGGACACTTCCGCGTCAACCTCTCCCGACTTCGCGTTCTCGCGGCTGCCGCTGTCTCTCCACAGCGCGTTCTCCAGCCTCTTCTCCATATCACCGGAGAGGAACGCCGGCCCCGTCGTATTCACCCGCGAAGCCCGCTTCCGCACCGCTGACGGAGTCTCTCCGTACTCCTTCTTAAATGCCTTGTTAAATATGGCAACACTGGCAAACCCATTGTCATAGACAATTCTTGTGATCGGCGTATCCGTATACAGAAGCTGATCCACCGCGTGATGCAGCCGGACATTGGTCAGATAATCCGCGAAACTCATCCCGTAATTTTTCTTGAAGAAGCGGGAAAGATATCCGTTCGACAGATACAGTTTGTCAGCCAGATCCTTCAGGCTGATGGAGGAACGGTAGTTTGCCCGGATATAGTTGTCGATCTGATGCAGACGCTGCTGATATTTGTCACTCTCGGACAGTTCCGCCGTGTCCGCGGTCCGAATCAGAAAATGTGTACAGATATAATCCATGATCTGGTAACAAATAGATATATATGCGAAATCATTAAGTTTCCCTCTGTTACTCAGATAATGTCCCAGCAGCTGCTGCAGAAGTCTGCGCAGGCCATCATATGCCGCATCCGTATTTCTTGCCGAATCACACACAAACATAAAATCATAATTGTTCAGGATATCACTGAGCAGATCATACAGGATCGTCAGCTTCACATAGAGCGCCCGATCCAGGTTTTTCAGATAATGCTGCTTATTGGCATTGATAATCAGTACATCCTCCTCTGCCAGAACGTTTTTCTGCCCGTCCATGTAAATCTCCACGCTTCCGCTTAAAATATACAGAAGTTCTATGTCCTGATGAAAATGCTCCTTTTCCTCACTGCTGTCAAGTATTTCAAGCTTCAGTTTGTCCCTCCGCTGAAAGTCGTCCATATGTTACCTCCATGTAAAATGATCTCCTGGCCCGGTTCTCATCTCTCTGCCGCTTCTGTGCTTTTTCCGCCTGTTGTCACTTCTGCGGCTTTCTCAGGAATACAAGTTCTTTTTCATCGGAATATTCTTCCGAATAATGATAGTCCAGCCGGTCGAACTCTTTGATCTGTTCCGGATCTTCCGCCTGCCGCTCCGCCAGGAACCGCACCATCTCTCCCCGCGCCATCTTCGCGAATGTTCCTTTCTGTTTTACTCTGCCATCCGCAAGTTCCCCGAACACACAGGTCAGAAACACGTCTTCCGGCTGCAGATATTTCTCCACACAGCGGGAATACTCCTTTGAGGCAAGATTCAGGATAAAATGATCTTTGTCCGTCACCTCCCGGTAGATCCGGTCCTCCCAGAACCGGTACAGATCGCCTGCGTCGGATGCCTTTGCCTGCATCTCCAGGCGGTAGGGCACGACTCCGTCAAAAGGTTTCAGCACCCCGTAGAATCCCGAGAGAATCCGGAGATGCTCCTGCACATACTCCGCTTCTTTCCCCCCGAAAACCGCAGGCGCCATATACTGATACTGAATTCCCTCATATGTGATCACCGCAGGCGTCAGATTCTTTGTCAGATCCATCTCCTGAAACCTCCGGTAGTTCTGATCCGCGATTTTGTCATTGCACTTCCACAGTGCTTTCGCTTCCTCGTAGGACAGATCCCTCATCCACTTCAGAAGCTGCCCGGTCTGCTCCATAAAAACAGGCATTCCCTCCGGCGCCAGCGTGTCCGTATCCACGTTCATTTTCTTTGCAGGTGATATGATAATCCTCATAGTGTTTGTTCCTCCCAGGTTCACCATTTGTCACTTCAGCAGCCAGTTGATCCCTTCTGCCACTCCATCCGCGTCATTCGACGCAACAATACGGTCCGCCGCCTCCCGGCACTCCGGCGAAGCGTTCGCCACCGCGAAACCGATCCCCCCGAATTTCAGCATACCCGCGTCATCGTGCCCGTCCCCGACTGCCGCCAGCTGTTCCCGCTCAAGTCCCAGCTCCTCCAGAAGAAAACGAGCCGCCGCGTCCTTACCGGCATGTACATCCGATATCTCCAGAAGCTGACGCACCGAGGATGTGATATACACATTCCGGATGTTTTTTTCAAGAGTTTTCCACAGTTCTGTCTTAAGTTTTTCACTTTTCACCACAAGATCCACACAGTCCAGTTCACTTATATGTGCTCTGATAAACTTTTTCATTTCTTCAATCGGTTCTCTTGTGCTCTGTATATAGGAAATGGACCGGGGCATGGCGCCGAACCGAACCGGATCTTCCACATACGCTTTCTCCGCGTAGGGCTTTCCGTCAATAAATGCCTCAAAGGAAATCTCATATCCCTCCGTCAGCTCCAGGATCTGATCCAGAGCATCCGGCTCCAGCTTGTACTGTTTCAGACAGCTTCGATCTGTCAGATCATAGACCGCCGCTCCGTTGGAAGTAATCGCGTACCGGATTCCCGGCAGGCCAAGTACCTCTGGCGGCAGGGAGTCCAGTGACCTGCCGCTTGCCACCACAACGTGAATTCCATGTTCAACAGCACGCAGAATAGCCCGTCTGTTTTTCTCACTCAAACGCCCCTGACTGTCCAGTGTCGTCCGGTCAAGGTCAAGGGCAATGCATCTGATCTGTGATTGTTTCATATCTGATCCTTTCCTTTCCGGCATTCCTGTTGATTCCGCTTTCGGGAAGCCGCCATATCCAAAAACGCGCACAGCGCTCCGTCCTTATATTCCCTGCCGCTCAAACAATTCCCGAAAATGAATCGCTTCCTCCATTGTATTATGCCAGCCGTATTTCTTCAGATTCACTCTGAAGCCTCTTTCCGTCTCTTCCACTTCCACTCCCTCGGCTTCCAGAAGGCGCTTCTGCAGATCTCCGGCCGCAAATGCCGCCGCGCCGGTCAGGTACCCTTTCGCGTTCACAACCCGGTGGGCCGGTATCCCGACGCCCAGCCGTCCCCGGTTCAGCGCATACCCCACCTGCCTGGAATTGTCCGGTTTCCCGCACAGAAGCGCGATCTGTCCGTAGGACGCCGCTCTCCCCCATGGAATCGCCCTGCAGACAATGGCAGCCCGCCTGTAAAAATCAAACGTTCCCAATATACTCCTCCGTCACCCGCATAATCTCCTGCAGGTTCTCCAGATCCTTCGCCACATTTCCCGTCTCCAGAGAGTGATTCGCATCCTCCGTCACATACATCGGAAAACCACCCTTTTCGCATCCCTGCTTCACAGCTTCGAACTCTACCCAGGCATCCTTTGTCCCTGTAAATACAATCCCCGGCTGCTTCATAAACTGAAAGGACGCCTCCACCGGTGTATAGTAAATATTCCTCGTCTTCAGGGCTTTCTTCCCCGCATAGGCTGCCGCCACCGCTGTCCCTACACTTTTAGAGACAAACAGCACATCCTCATACCCGGAAAAATCGACCTCTTCCAGAATCTTCTCCGCCTGCTCAAGAGCCGACCAGAAAGCCTTCTCCATCTTCTCAGCAGAACCTTTCACCCCTTTCGGGAAGCCGCCATATGGCACATCCACTGTCTCATACCCCAACTGCGCCGCGATCTTCCTGCTGTAATACAGCAGCGGTTTGTCCACATGATACCCCACACCCGGGAAAAACACCGCAAGTCTTTTCATCTTCATACCCTCCTGTTTCACAACATTGATACTCCGATTCTACCACAAAATCTGAGGCAGATAAACTGGTTCAGCTGTTTTGTTCATTAACGCACGATTTGAAAACAGCCGAAACCAGAGGGGGATTTCAGAACGTATTTCTGCGGAGAGGGAGATGCGTACGGGTTCCGCTCCAGGAAATAAGTGCAGCTAAAAGTTCCGGGTGCGGACTAAATGCAAAGACTGCCGACGGAGAACTCGCTTGCGCTCAGACAACTCCGCCGACAGACTTAACGTCCGCCCCCAAAACTTTAAGATGCACTGGATTTCCCTCCGAAGTCACCCTCCCACATCTCCCACTCCGCAGAAAAGTTCTTGAAAAGGGGCTGGATTCGTAATCTTTCAAATGGGAAGTAAATGAAAAAACAGCTGACGAAAAACAAGGCGCGGCCGGAAGATACTGCAGATTTGAACGCCTTTCAGCCGCGCCGCCTCTTCTTTATTCAGTCTGTTATGCTGATTAACCGGAAGGTTTCTGGTGGAAACTACAGCCGCCGATGCGCTTTTCCGGGCGGATGCGTCAGTTCAAAAACAGGGGGCTGCGTGAGCCATGCGTTGGAGCAGGAACGGATGAGAATCCTTCGTTCTGAATCTTAAAGACCGTAAAATGAGAGTGCCTCTGCACGACCATTTTGCGGTCTTGTTACATTCATTCGAAAAGTCGAAGGAGTGGGCTCAGCATGGTGATGCAGCCCCCTGATTTTGAGCGTCAACCGATCGAGAACCTCATCCCGCCTGAATTCAGTTTCCATCAGGAACCTTCCCGTTAATA
>CALWBC010000206.1 GCA_944375755.1 uncultured Mediterraneibacter sp.
GCTGGCCATGGATATGAAAAATCCATAAGGTACAAAAATCAGAATGTTGCCCGCCAGATTGGCGCAGACGGTAAACATGCCGAGTTCCTCTCTGTACGTAATAAACCGTCTGATCTCTTTGAACAGCTCCAGATTGTACCTGTATTCCTCCACTGTTCCGGTTCTGCCGTACCATTCGGCAAGACACAGGAAATAGATGAGAAAGCAGACATACAACAAAAACAGGACCTTTCCCAATGCCCTGATCACTTTTGCTTTTTTAACACTCAATATACTTCCCCTTTATATACGGACACAGCCACCGAAAAGGGGACTGACCCTGAATATATGGTCTGCCCCCTGTCGTTCCCCGGATCTTCTGATCCGCCTTTCGCGGCTGTCAGAATTAAAATGTGATCTCTCTTTTATGTTTCAGCAGATTCGCGCCGCTCACAATGGAAAGCACTCCCACCGTGATCCCCATCACAAGTACAATAATCCCGATCGCGATGCTCCCCGCACCGCTGTTTTTCATTGTAAGATATGCTTTTTCCATATAACGCGCCTCCTTTATTTTACTCCATACGTTTCATAGTATGTATCGATCGCCGCGTTTAATGTATCATCGATAACGACTTTTCCTTTGTACGGTTTATTGTAGAGACATTCCACGACATCCTCCATCGTAACAATGGACGCCGTGTCGAATCCGTACAGGTCCCTGATCTCGTCAAGCGCGCATTTTTCGCCGCCCTTTCCAACTTCCATACGGTTTAAGGACACCATCAGCCCCACAATCGTCACGTCCGCAGCGCCTCTCACCTTCGGCACCGTCTCCTCCATGGACTCGCCGGATGTGCTGACATCCTCGATCATGATCACACGGTCGCCGTCTTTCAGTTTGCTTCCGAGAAAGCTTCCTTTATCCGCGCCGTGATCCTTCTCCTCCTTGCGGTCTGAGCAGTAGCGCACTTCCTTTCCGTACAGTTCGCTGTATGCGATGGCGGTCACAACACTTAACGGGATGCCCTTGTACGCAGGCCCGAACAGCACGTCAAAATCATCACCGTATCTGTCGTGAATGGCCTTCGCGTAATATTCTCCCAGCTTCTTTAACTGGGATCCTGTCACATAAGCGCCCGCGTTCATGAAAAACGGGGACTTTCTTCCGCTCTTGAGCGTAAAGTCTCCGAACTTCAGCACATCGCTGTCCACCATAAATTCAATAAATTCCTTCTTGTAAGCTTCCATCTGTAAATCCTCCTGTATCATAAAAAATTGCTTTCCTTAAGCAGATTTAAAGTACTTTTTTTTCAAGTCCCCTCAATTCTAACATAAGTTCCGGGCATTTTCAATTTTCTTATTCCAAACTGTTACGCAAATACAGAGGCAGCCCGTCGGAACATTCTCCGCCGGGCTGCCTCTGCCGCTTATTTTCCCTGTCTTTTTTACATATCAGCTGTCTATTTTACGATTCCCACCATATCGGCAACCGTCTCAAATCCCTGGGCTTTCATGTACGCTTCGATTCCGTCCACAATATCCATGGTTACGGAAGGATTGTGGAAATTCGCCGTTCCCACGGAAACCGCGCTGGCTCCGGCGAGAATCATCTCGATCGCATCCTCAGCTGTCATGATTCCACCCATTCCGATGATCGGAAGATCTACCGCGTTTGCCGCCTCGTATACCATTCTTACCGCAATGGGATGGATCGCCGGTCCGGATACGCCGCCGGTCTTGTTCGCCAGCACAAACGATTTCCTGTTGATGTCAATCTTCATCCCCGTGATCGTATTGATCAGGGAAACCGCATCCGCTCCGCCTGCTTCCACAGCCTTCGCCATCTCTGCGATGCTGGTCACATTTGGGCTTAACTTCATGATCACCGGCTGTTTCGCGTACTTTTTCACCGCCCGTGTGATCTCTTCCGCTGCTTTCGGATTCTGACCGAAAGCGATTCCGCCCTCTTTTACGTTCGGACAGGAGATGTTGATCTCCAGCATATCCACATCCTCATCCGCCAGACGCTCCACAACTTCACAGTAATCCTGCTCGGATTTTCCGCAGACGTTTACAATGATCTTCGTGTCGTATTTTCTGAGGAACGGAATATCTCTCTCGCAGAACACATCGATTCCCGGATTCTGAAGCCCCACTGCGTTCATCATGCCGCCGTAAGTCTCCGCCACCCTGGGCGTGGGATTCCCGGTCCATGGCACATTCGCCACTCCCTTTGTCGTCACCGCGCCCAGACGGTTCAGATCCACATAATCCGCGAACTCCGCGCCGGATCCGAAAGTCCCGGAAGCCACTGTCACCGGATTGTTCCACTCGACACCTGCAATATTTACTTTCATATTCATCAGATCTCCACCTCCGTTGACAGGAATACCGGACCGTCTTTGCAGATCCGCTTGTTGTGCACGTTGCTGTGATGATCCTTCTCTTTCGACTGACAGACGCAGGCAAGACATGCTCCGATTCCGCAGGCCATGCGCTCCTCAAGAGAGAGATAACACTCGATGCCTTTTTCCTCCGCGTATTTTTTAATCGCACGAAGCATGGGCGTTGGTCCGCAGGCATAAATCAGATCCGCCTCCAGATCATTCTCCCGGATCGCATCCATCACGTTTCCTTTTGTCCCCACGCTTCCGTCTTCTGTAGAGATATAGACTTCTCCGTTTTTCTCAAACTCCTCTTTCAGAAATGTCTCCGCATTCCGGTAGCCCACCACGATCTGCTTCTTCGCGCATTTCATCTGTTTCGCCAGCTCAAGGATCGGCGGCACACCGATTCCTCCGCCCATGAGGAACACCTTTCTTCCCTCTGCTTTTTCATATGGAAATCCGTTTCCAAGTGGGCCGATGACGGGAACAATATCCCCCGGCTCCATCTTTGAGAACAGCTCCGTCCCCGTATTTTCCCCGGTCACCCGGTAGACAACACGAAGGCTGCCCTCCGCTTTATTGATCTCACAGATACTGATCGGTCTCGGAAGCAGTTTGCTGCCGTCATTCGTATACATGGAGATAAACTGTCCCGGACGGGCTTCTGATGCCGCCCCGGTTTTCAGCCACATGCTGTAAATATCCTGCGCGATGCACTCCTGAGAGAGAACAGCCGCGTCTTCACGTTTCTTTGTCATAAGCATTCTTTTCCTCTGATCCTTCTTCTGATTCTTTCTCTGATTTCATTTCTGATCCCGCTTTCTCTGCCTGATCAGAGCATCCCAAACCCTCTATCTGGAAGACAGCGCTTCGCTGATATCGGCGATCATGGCCTCCACAGCCGCTCTCGACGCGTCTCCGAAATTCTCCGGGCCATACTGCGCGTATGCTTCCTGCTTGTAGGCAGCGATGATGC
>CALWBC010000207.1 GCA_944375755.1 uncultured Mediterraneibacter sp.
TGGACGATGGTAAGTTCCTACCTGACAATTTTCTACACAGATGTATTCGGACTTGCAGCCGGAGCTGTGTCAGTTCTGTTCCTGATTGCCAGAATTTGGGATGGATGTACGGATGTTATGATGGGTGAGATCATGGAGCATACTCGCAGCCGCTGGGGGCGTTTCCGTCCATACATTACAGCAGGTGCACCCCTTCTGGTACTCTTTACAATCCTGACGTTTAGCGTGCCGGGCTTTGGAAACACAGGAAAACTGATTTACGCGTATGTTACATATATCGGACTCGGTATGGTTTACACAGTAACAAACGTTCCTTACACAGCGCTTCCGGCTGTAATGACGCAGGAACCGAAGAAGATTAACCGTCTGTTTACAGCTCAGATGATGGGTATGGTTATCGGAATGATTGTCCTGAATCTGTGCACCCTTCCGCTGGTTAATTACTTTGATGGAATTAAAGCGCAGGGAGGATATCAGATCACGGCTACGATGTATGCTGTAATTGCACTTCCGATGTTCTGGTTCTGTGCAAAGCAGTGTAAGGAAGTAATTAAGGTTACAAAAGAGGCACAGGCTTCTGTAAAGGATTCCCTTGCTTCTATCCTCACAAGTCGGGATGCGATGTGCGTAATTATTTATTCGCTTTTGAATATGGCAGGTATGCTTGGGCGTATCGGTGTAGCAACATATTTCTACATCTATGTAGTAGGAAATTTCCAGATGGTGACTATCTTCATGATGCTGCCGATGTTCGTTGGTGCCTTCATCATGCCGTTCTGCCCGAAGGTAATTGAAAAAATCGGAAGAAAGAAAACACTTTACATTGCGCTTGGTCTTCAGGTAGCGGGGTGTCTGATGATGTTCTTCGGACCGACAGACAATATGGTTTATCTTGTACTTGCACATGTCGTATATGGCGGCGGATATATTGGTGGGCCATGTGGTTCTGCTATGATAGCTGATGCAATCGAAGATATCCATAAGAGAAAAGGTATCCGTCCAGATGGTGCTGCATATGCTGTAAACGGTCTTGCTAATAAGGTTGGACAGGCAATTGGTTCTGCGCTTGGCATCGCTATTATCGGATGGTTTGGATATGTAGCGGGACAGGATATCACACCGCATGTGACACAGGGTATCCAGATCGGTGTTAACCTGATGCCGGCAGTTGTATATGCGATTGCATTTATCCCGGTAGCTCTGTTCTCGCTGGAGGGAAAGAAAAAAGATGAAGCTGCTGCATAATATACGGCAGAGTCATGTATAAAATAAATATGATGAAAAATGAGGGGCTGTTGGAAAGCAGACAGCTCTAAACAGGGGAAGGCGTGACTCGCATGAGTCACGCCTTCAGTGCTGGCGCCTGTTGCTCTGGCTATATTCTCTAATAGCTGGAAGATAGAAGTGAGGACACGTAAATGAGAAATTGCCGCATTTTAGAATGCGTGATATAATAAACTGGAATTTAAGCGGCTTCGGCCCTGAATATACACAAGAAATGAGGACGTGACGGAATATGAATGTACTCCAGAATTTAATTGCGCTTTTGAATCATCTGTCTCCGGACAGTACCTACCGTAATGTATGTGCCGGAATTTTGGAAAATCTTGAGGAGGCGGCCGGGGGAACAATTTACGATATTGCCGAGATGACAAATTCTTCCAGAACCACGGTGTGGCGCATGGTGCAGAAGATGGGGTACAGATCATTTTCGGATTTTCATTATGAACTGAAGCAGGCGGTCAGAAAATATACCCATTATAACCGGATCCTTCCCGCAGACAGATGCACGTCTCCGGAAGCGATTCGGGAAGTGCTTCTGGATCAGATCACTGATGCCATCGAGGCGATCAGAAACAATGTGGATATGGATCTGCTGAATCGCGTGGCGGATCAGATTTTTCAGGCTGACAAAGTGAGCTTCTATGCACCCTTCCACAGCAGTTCTGTTTTTTCCTTTCAGCAGAATCTTGCAATGACCGGAGTAGAAACCGTGTACTACTGTCTGATGCCGGAAATGCTGGAGGACAGCAGGGCACTGACGGAGAAAAGTATCGTGTTTGCCAATACTATCGATCATGCGGAGACAATGGATCTGACAGAGGTTTTCGAAAATGCACGGAAATGCGGGGCAAAGATCTATGGCATTCAGAGCGGGAAGTCAAAATACGAAGATTATCTGGAGTGCGAGCTTGTCAATGAAGGCGCAGGCGGGGTTCTGAAAGGGACAGCGGTTTTTGATATTTATTTTTATCTGTTAAGTGAAATATACAGAATGAAATACATTGACTGACATCTGTTTTATGAGATTGTGACAAAGTATACGGAGGATCAGGTTTCGAATTTGAAACCTGATCCTCTTTTTTGCACAAATGATTCTGCGGGAGAAAAATATACATTGAACGCGAACGCGCCGGAAAATCAGACTGTCTATAATGAAATCATCAAAACAAAGGAGGCAGCGAAAAATGGTAAAGTACAGTTTATGTATTGACCTTCTGTATCTGGAAATCGGCGAACATGGACCGATCTTTTCTGATACGGAGAAACTTCTGGCAGGTATGGAACTTGCGAAAAAGACAGGATATCAGGCAGTGGAATTCTGGGACTGGGCAGGAAGAGACTATGAGAGACTGATCGCGAAGAAACAGGAACTTGGACTTGATGTGGTTGCAATCTGCGCGAAGGACAGAGGAACACTGATTGATCCTTCTACTTATGACAAAGCGGTTGAGGGACTGAAGGAAACAATCGAAGTAGCGAAGAAATTTGAGTGTCCGAACATTATTTACGTACCGGGCGGCAACCCACAGACAGATCGCGTGTCCGGTCATGCCAATATTGTGGCAGGACTGAAGAAGCTGGCACCGCTTGTAGAGGAAGCGGGACTGACGCTGGTGCTTGAGCCGATCGTGGGAGAGTACTTCACGGATTCAAAAGAGGCGTTCGATGTTCTGAAGGAAGTGGGAAGCCCGAATGTGAAACTGCTCTATGACATCTTCCACTATCAGACAATGGAAGGAAATGTTGTCAGCGTGATGAGAGACAACATGGATCTGATCGGTCACATCCATGCGGCAAGCGTTCCGGGAAGAAATGAGATCACGGACGGAGAACTCAATTACGAGTACATCCTGAAAGCCATCAAGGAGACAGGATACGACAGATATTTCGGAATCGAATATATGCCGACAATGGATAAGGAAGCGAGCGTAACGAAGTGTAAAGAACTGATGGATAAAGCTCTCGCATAAAAAGAAAATATAAAAAAGAAAACAGGAGGTAAACAATTATGGCAACATTAAGAGTAGGTGTAATCGGTATCGGTGTTATTGCTACAACAAAGCATATTCCGGCGCTGGTAAAGAGGGATGACGTTGAGATCGTCGCGCTGTGCGATATCGAGAAAGAGAAAGCGGAGAAGGCAAACAAGGAATTCAAGCTGGGCGCAAAGATTTATACAGATTATAAAGAACTGTGCGCAGATGAGAATATTGACGTTGTACATGTATGTACTCCGAACCCGCTTCACTGCCCGATCACACTGGACGCGCTGAATCACGGCAAACACGTACACTGCGAGAAACCGCTCGCATGTACATACGCTGACGCTGAGAAGATGGTTGAGACAGCGAAAAAAGTCGGAAAGAAACTGACATCTGGTCTGCAGTGGAGATACAATCCGGCTCCGATGGAGATGAAGCGTATGATCCAGAACGGAGAGCTGGGAGATGTTTACTACATCAAGTCTCAGCAGCTCCGCCCGAGACGTCTTCCGGCATACGGCGTTTACACAAGCAAAGAGTTAAACGGAGGCGGTGTGCTGATGGACGGAGGCCCGCACTCCATCGACCTTGCAATGTGGCTGACAGACAACTATGATGTGGCAAGCGTTCGCGGCGTTACATTTGACAAGATGAAATATTTCACAGAGGGAAATGATCTCGGACCGTGGGATCCGGATAACTTTGACGTAGAAGATACGGCTATGGCCATGATCACAATGAAAAACGGCATGATGATCTACGTTGAGACAGCATGGATCACAAACATGCTTCAGGAGGCTCCGGGAGTTGTCGCTTCCGTAGCGGGAACAAAAGCCGGAGTTGACATGGTAGGACCTGGATTTGAGACATCTGTACGTACAACAAAGATGGTAGACGGAAAACTTACCACAGAGATCAAAACCATCGAGGAGCCTGTAAACATGAACGAGTATGACATCAACCACTGGATCGACGCGATCCAGAATGACGGTGATCCGGCAGTATTACCGGAGCAGGCTGCCATTGTTACAAAGGTAATCGAAGCAATCTATGAGTCTGCAAGAACAAACAAGACAATTGTATTTGACTGATTACGGACGGCAGAAAGCTGTTGAATCGGACTGAAAGAAAGCGAATACAAATCCATGAATCTGCATCCGGGAAACCGGAGAATACCGGGCAGAAGGACAGGCGGACACGTTCCGGATGCCCGGCGCTGCCAGTCAGATAAATGAGGGAAAGGGGTTCTTCAATCAGTGAGACTGAAGAGCCCCTTTTTACACAGCCGGACATATAAAAGCCGCAGGAAAACAGGCTGTAAAACGGGAGGACAAAAAATATACCCTCATTTTTGTTTCGGGTTTTCCGGGATATGAAATCAGTCCAAATTCTATAGCGATTTAGGATAATATCAGGAAAGTCAGAGGGGGAAAAGACAAATATAATATAGTCAAGATGATAAACAAGAGAAAGGAAGAATGAAACAATGAAACTGGGTTTTGTAAGTGCAATCCTTGATACATGGACGTATGAAGAGATGATTGATTTCGCATCGGAACACGGATTTGAGTGTGTGGAAGTCGCTTCCTGGCCGCAGGGCAAGGCAGAGAGAAGATACGCAGGTGTCAGCCACATCGATGCGGAGCGCGTGGTTTCTGATGACGCATATGCAGAACATCTCTTAAGCTACGCGAAAGAGAAAAATGTGGAGATCTCAGCTCTTGCGTTCTATCCGAATACGATGGACGGCAATCTGGAGAAGAGAAACGCCGCAGTTGAACATCTGAAAAATGTAATCCTGGCAAGCGCGAAACTTGGCGTGAACATGGTTACTACATTTATTGGAAGAGATCAGACAAAAACGGTAGAGGAAAACCTCGAACTTGTAAAAGAAATCTGGCCTCCGATCATCAAACTGGCGGAGGAACAGAAGGTTAAGGTTGCGATTGAGAACTGTCCGATGCTTTTTGGGACGGATCAGTGGCCGGGCGGACAGAACCTCATGACAACACCTGTGATCTGGAGAAAAGTATTTGAAATCCTTGACAGTGATTACCTCGGCATCAACTACGATCCGTCCCACTTCGTATGGCAGATGATCGATTATATCAAACCGATCTACGAGTTTAAGGATAAGATCTTACATGTACATTACAAAGATATCAAGCTCTATCCGGACCGCCTGAACGACTGCGGTATCATGGCATATCCGCTTGATTTCATGTCACCGAAGCTTCCGGGACTGGGAGATGTTGACTGGGGCAAATATGTATCAGCTCTGACAGATATCGGTTATGACGGATACACATGTATCGAAGTAGAGGACAAGGCATTCGAAGGATCCAAAGAGAAGATTGAAGATTCCCTGCTCTTAAGCCAGAGATATCTGAAACAGTTTGTGATCTAGTTCGAGATCTGAGAAACCAATAATAAATATATAAATTCCAAAGGAGGACAAAACAATGGAAAAACTGAAAATTGCTATCGTAGGATGTGGAGGAATCGCAAATCAGAAACATATGCCTTCCATCAAGACACAGTCTGACAAGGCAGAGATGGTTGCATTCTGCGATATCATTCCGGAGCGTGCTGAGAAAGCGGCGAAAGAGTACGGCGTTGAGGGCGCAAAAGTGTACACAGATTACAAAGAGATGCTGGCTGATACAAGCATCCAGATCGATGTAGTACATGTATGTACACCGAACGTTGCTCACTGCCCGATCACAGTAGCTGCATTTGAGGCAGGCAAGCATGTAATGTGTGAGAAGCCGATGGCTCACTGCACAGCTGACGCTAAGAAAATGATCGACGCATGGAAGAAATCCGGAAAGAAATTTACAATCGGTTATCAGAACCGTCTCCGTGACGATACACAGACTCTTCACGCTTCCTGCGAGGCCGGAGAACTTGGAGAGATCTACTTCGCAAAAGCACACGCGCTCAGAAGAAGAGCTGTTCCGACATGGGGCGTATTCCCGAACAAGGCTCTTCAGGGCGGCGGTCCGCTGATCGATATCGGAACACATGCGCTTGACATCACACTGTGGATGATGAACAACTATGAGCCGGCATCCGTATCCGGACAGGTATTCTACAAACTGGGACGTCAGGAAGACGGACCGGCAGGAAACGTATTCGGACCTTGGGATCCGAAAACATTCGAGGTGGAAGATTCTGCATTCGGTCTTGTTAAGATGAAAAACGGAGCAGTGATCTACCTTGAGGCTTCATGGGCACTGAACATCCTGAAATCCATGGAAGCATCCACAACACTTTGCGGAACAAAAGCAGGTGCTGAGATCCATCACGGCGGAAGCTATCCGCAGGATGAGCTGATCTACAACACAGTAGAGCATAATCAGCTGATGGAGAAGACCATCTCTCCGGCAGGAGTAGTAGACTTCTTCGAGGGCGGGGCTGCAGCTGAGGCAGTACGTGAGCAGGAGCAGTGGCTGAACGCAATTATCAACGACACAGATCCTCTTGTAAAACCGGAACAGGCATTCGTTGTTACTCAGATTCTGGAAGGAATCTACAAATCTGCTGAGACCGGAAAAGAAGTATTTTTTGACTAATCGGCAGAACAGGTGGCAGTCCTTTCCCTAAGGACTGCCGCTTTGACCAAAAGACAGTGAACGAGATTCTGAAGTGTCCGCTTTAGAAAAGAATCAGGAGGAAAAGAAATGGCTGGCAGACAGATTTATAATCCGGAAGGATTTAAGAACATAGAAAAAGATGGCAGTATCATCGGCTATCAGTTTGAATTCAAGGCACAGTACTACCGGGGATTCACACTTTCCATTATCAGAGACATCAAGGTAAACGTGGACGGAGTTGACGAGCCAAGAGAGAATATCCGGCTTACGGTTAAGGGCGAGACGTTCACACTGGATGAGACAAGAACCATGATTGATCCGGATTACCGCTGGGAGTTCGGAGACTACGCTACTGTAACGGTATTAAGAGACGGAGGCCTCTCAAAGGGAAGCCATCACATCAAAGCAGTACAGATTATAGCACCGTCCTATATGCCGTTCCAGCTTGAACCGGTGTGTGAGACAGATTTCGAGATAAAGTAGGAGGAACTTGAGATGGGCTTTGATATTAAAAGAAGTATATCCCTGTATAGTTATCAGGATGAATATTATGATAAGAAGTTAGATCTGGAAGGCTGCCTGAGAGAAACAGCCAAGACAGGCGCAACGGGAGTGGAACTGCTGGCAGAGCAGATGATCCGCAGATTCCCGCTTCCGATCGAGGATGAAGCGTTCCGCGAGCAGTGGTTCGGATGGTTAAAGAAATATAACCTGGAGCCTTCCTGCTACGATGCGTTCCTTGAGAACCACATTTATGACAACAGAACTCTGACATTAAAAGAACAGGTAAAGATGATGGAGAGAGATCTTCATCTTGCATCTCTTCTCGGATTCCCTGTGATCCGTACACTTGTTTCCACTCCGATGGATGTCATCGAGGGAAGCCTGGAGTACGCGGAGAAAGTCGGCGTGAAGATCGGACTTGAGGTTCACGCTCCGTTCTCTCTGAACTCAGGATGGGCGGACGGATACCTGGAGATGATCCACCGCACCGGAACAAAATATTTCGGATTTATTCCGGATATGGGTATCTTCTGCAAGAACATTCCGGATGTTGTCAGAGACAAGGCGAGAAGACATGGAGCTTCTGAGGAATGCATCAAGATTGTGGATGACGCTTACGCTAAGAGAATTGAAAAAGGTTTTGTCAAGATCAAATACGACCTTGACCTTGGAAAAGCAAATATGGAATACCGTATGGCGAACGGCATGAAAGAAATGATGGATGCGGTTCAGGCAGCAGGCGGCGGCCCGGCAGATATGGAATACGCTGGAAGTTCCTTCACATATTCCTGGTCAGAACCTCAGGACATCATCGACAATATCGACTACATTTTCCATACTCACGCGAAGTTCTACAATATGCATGAGGATTATACGGAGACAGCCGTTGCCATACCGGAAGTTGTTGAAGCATTCAAGAAAGCCGGATATAAAGGCTATTTAAGCTCCGAGTATGAAGGCGGAGAGCACCTGAGAGCTGACATGGAAGTGGACAGCATCGAGCAGGTTCGCCGTCATCAGGAAGCTCTGAGAAGAGCCATCGAGGGCTGATCGACGAAAATAACGAGGTGACACTTATGGAAAAGATTAAATTAGGTATTGTTGGATTCGGATTTATGGGACACTGCGACGCTGATATGATGGCAACATTCAGCGATGATGAGATTCAGCTGGTAGCTGTCGCTGATATTAATCCGGATCAGTTAAAGGACGCTCCGGAAGGAGTTGAGACATATGCGACTCTGGATGAGATGCTGGAGAAGGCGGATATCAATGTTGTTATGGTATCCACACCGAACCCGAGTCATCCGGAGATGGTTGAGAAAGCCGCAAGAGCAAAGAAACACGTGATCTGCGAGAAACCGGCCGCAATGTCTGTAGCTGCCTTTGACGAGATGGTTGAGGTATGCCGTGAGAACGGTGTCATGTTCACCGTACATCAGCAGAGAAGATGGGACAAGGACTACCGGATCATGAAGGAAGTCTATGACAAACAGATGGTTGGCGATATGTACGTAATCAAATCCCAGCTTTACGGTGTAAACGGAAACATGCATGACTGGCATATCTACCCGGAGATGGGCGGCGGAATGCTGTATGACTGGGGCGTTCACCTGATTGATCAGATGCTTGATATGGTGAAATCAAAGGTGGTTTCCGTGTACGCGGATGTGCAGAATGTAATTAATGAAAACGTGGATGACTATTTCAACATTCTGATGAAATTCGAAAACGGGGTTACGGCTGAGATCGAGCTGGGAACTTATTATCTGACTCCAAAGCGTGCATGGTTCATCGGAGGAAATAAGGGATCTGCCATGATCGACGGATTCGATGGAGAAGGAAAGATCGTCCGCACGGCACATCTTCTCGAGAACGTGCCGGGCAAGATCACGATGACGGCAGCAGGCCCGACAAGAAGTTTCGGACCGCCGGAGCCGGGTCTTCTCATCGACGAACCACTTCCGGAAGTAAATGTGGATCACAGAAATTACTTCGAACACTATATCAAAGCGTTTAACAAGGAAGAAGAGATCATCGTGAAACCGGAGCAGGTAAGAAGAGTGCTCTGTCTGATGGATGCGGTAAGAGAATCCGCAAGAACAGGAAAAGCGATTGAATTTGAAAAATA
>CALWBC010000208.1 GCA_944375755.1 uncultured Mediterraneibacter sp.
CTCTGTCATGGAGCAGAACCCGATATCAAACCTTACCTCTTTCAGTCCCTGTATCACTTCCGCAGTATTGCCCACTGTAAAATGAAACCTCACGTTCAATTCTTCGTGCGTACGCAGGAAATCACTCACCAGCCTTGGCACAAATTCACTGCCCAGTGTATAGATATAGGCAAGTTCAATCAGTCCTTCCGTCTGTCCGGTCAGCGAGCGCACCTTCTGAACGCCTGAGTCAAGAATCCGCAGGGAATCCTCCACATATTCCCGAAAAATCTTTCCATATTTTGTCAGGGCCACATTTCTCCCCTGTTTTTCAAACAGCTTTGTGCCCAGTTCTTTTTCAAGAGAACTGATGGCATGACTCAGGGAAGGCTGCGAAATATCCAGTTCCTCCGCGGCCCTGGTATAGTGCTCCACTTCCGCAAGTTTTGAAAAATAGTGAAGCTGATTCAGATTCATAAAAATCACCTCTCTGTATAAAATATCACAATTTATAGATAATTTCTATGAATTTATATAAAAACATGCATTTGTTTTATATCTGCTTTTCCCCTATAATTAAGAACTGTAAACGGATTGTTAATCTAATGACAAATGACAATGATGCCGTTTCTCGGACAACCTCTCTCAACCCATTAACAACATCATTCAGGAGATTAGATTATTATGAAGAAAGAGTACAAACATATTTTTGAACCTTTCACGGTCCGTCGCATGACTCTGAAAAACAGAATTATGATGACGCCTATGGGAACAAACTACGGCGAACAGAGTGGAGAAATGAGTTTCCTCCATATTAATTATTACGAGCAGCGTGCCAAGGGAGGCACAGGCCTTATTATGGTAGAGAACGCGAGCGTGGACTCTCCGGAAGGATCCAACGGAACAACTCAGCTGCGTATTGACCACGACAACTACATTCCGCGTCTCTTTAAATTTACAGAGACCATTCACAAACACGGCACATGTGTGGGAATTCAGCTGAACCATGCGGGAGCATCCGCACAGTCTGCCCGTACCAATATGCAGCCTGTATCCGCGTCAAATATTCCGTCCAAAGAAGGCGGCGAGATTCCGCGTCCGCTTGAGAAAGACGAAATCATGCGGATCGTAAAAAAATACGGAGAAGCTGCAAAAAGAGCTCAGACAGCCGGATTTGACACAGTAGAGATCCATGCCGGACACTCTTATCTGTTAAGCCAGTTCCTCTCTCCTCTTACAAACAAGAGAACAGACGAATTCGGCGGTTCCCCGGAAAACAGAGCACGTTTCGCACGTCTGGTTATGGAAGAAGTCAGAAGACAGGTCGGACCCAACTTCCCGATCTTCCTGCGTATCAGCGCGGACGAATTCATGGAAGGCGGAAACACACTGGATGACTGTCTGGAATACCTGCAGTATATGCAGGATGAGGCTGACGTCATCGATGTATCCTGTGGTCTGAACGGATCCATCCAGTATCAGATCGACTCCAACCACTTCCCGGACGGATGGCGTGCTTATATGGCAAAAGCAGTAAAAGAAAGATACCACAAACCATGTGTTACCATGGGAAACATCCGTGATCCGAAAGTTGCGGAAGACATTCTTGCAAGAGGGGACGCTGACCTGATCGGTATCGGACGTGGTCTGATCGCTGATCCAGAGTGGGTCAACAAAGTAGAGTTCGGCGATGTATGCGATATCAGGAAATGTATCTCCTGTAACATCGGATGTGCCGGAAACCGTATCGGCATCAACCGCCCGATCCGCTGTACGGTAAACCCGTCCGTAACTGATGGAGAAGTTTACAAAAAACTTCACATCTCCAAACCGTGCAACGTTGTTGTTGTCGGCGGAGGTACAGCGGGAATGGAAGCTGCCTGTACGGCTGCCGAAGTGGGATGCACCACTTTCCTGATCGAGAAGAAACCGTATCTTGGCGGTCTTGCGGCTGAAATTTCCAAGATTCCGGACAAGAAGAGACTTTCCGACTTCCCGAACTATATGATCCACCGCACAAACAACCTGAAAAACCTGTTTGCGTTCACAAACATGGAAGCAGATGTTGATTTCATCCGGAGCCTGAAACCGAACATTATCGTAAACGCAACCGGCTCATCTCCGCTTCTTCCTCCGATCGCAGGTCTTCACGAAAACCTCGGAAAAGAAGGAAGCAAGGTATACTGCATCCTCGATATGATCGAGCACCTGGGAGATTACCCGGATGATATGAGCGGAAAAAAAAGTCGTCGTAATCGGCGGCGGCGCAGTGGGACTCGATGTCGTAGAATACTTTGCGCCAAGAGGAGCGGATGTAAGCATCGTTGAGATGATGCCGGTAATCGGAAACGGAATCGATCCGGTATCCAAAGTGGACATCAATACACTGATGAATAAATATAATGTAAAGCAGATGCCGAATACAGCACTTAAAGAAGTGCGTCCTGATAACTTCCTCGTTGAAGTAGACGGCGAGCAGAAAGAACTGCCGTTTGACTATGGATTCGTCTGCCTTGGAATGAAAGCGGAGCATCCTGTGCTTCAGCAGATCCGCGAGGCATTTGAAGAGGATGATGTTGAGATCATGAACATCGGCGACAGCGTACGCGCAAGAAGAATTATCGAGGGAACAGAAGAAGGAAGAAATATCCTCAACACACTCGAGAAGCGCGGATATCTGTAAAATACACGGGCCGCAGAATATGCGCGTCCCTGGCTATCACACGCGGTAAAATATCTCTGTTGCACACATGCATGGAAATATAAGACTCCGGGCTGCATTTCACACAGGAATGCAGCCCGGAGTTTTTTATCATGAAATCCAGATCTATACGATCTCCTCCCACTCTTTTTCTTTAAATCCGACCAGAACCTTGTCTCCATCCACCAGAACAGGCCGCTTCACAAGCATTCCGTCCGTGGCAAGCAGTTCAATCTGCTCCTCCTCGCTCATATCCGGAAGCCTGTCCTTTAATTTCATTTCCTTATAAAGATTTCCGCTTGTATTGAAAAACCGTTTCAAAGGAAGACCACTTTTCTCCCACCACTCTCTCAGCTCGTCCGCTGTCGGATTCTGCGTCTTGATATCTCTTTTCTCATAGCTGATTTTTCTTTCATCCAGCCATTTTTCCGCCTTTTTACAGGTGGAACATTTCGGATAACATACGAATAACATCTAATCCCGCCTTTCTGTCAGTGATCCGGCGCCATCCCGCCATTGGGACCGCAGGAAGAAGCCGTATCAGTATTTTCCCATCTATCATAACAGTTTCCGCGGGGAAATAAAATACCTGATCAGTTATTTCATTCATTAACAGCCGATTTCAAAACAGGTGAAACCAGAAGAAAATTTCAGAACGTATTTCTGCGGAGACGGAGATGCGTACGGGTTCCGCTACAGGAAATAAGTGCAGCTAAAAGTTCCGGGTACGGACTAAAAACAAAGGCTGACGGCGGAGAACTCGCTTACGCTCAGACAACTCCGCCGTCAGCCTTAACGTCCGCCCCCGGAACTTTAAGATGCACTAGATTTCCTTCCGAAGTCACCCTCCCACATCTCCATC
>CALWBC010000209.1 GCA_944375755.1 uncultured Mediterraneibacter sp.
AAGTTCCAGTGGATTCCTCCAAAGTCACACGGCCCACACCTCTCCGCTCTCAGAAAGTGTATCCAGTCCGTCCGCTTCGCTTCCTTCGCACTTCCCATCGGAAGCTCAGTGAAGCAAAACAGGCTGAGAAAACCGCGAAACGGCGCGGCTTGGATGTCTTATCATTTGTAAAGCTTTCCGGACGCGCCTCTGTTTTTCTCAGTTGATCATTCGATGACTTTCCCAGCCGATAAAGCAGAAAACAGGCCCCATTTCAAGAACCTTTCTGCGGAGCCGGAGGGTGTGGGCAGGGTGACTTCGTAAGGGTCTTAGCAGTGAATCTTGAAGTTCCGGACATGGACGTTAGGACAGACGGCGAGATTGTCTGAGCAAAGCGAGTTGCTCGCCGTCTGTCCTTGCATTTAGTCCATGCCCGGAACTTCTTAGATTCACTTAGGCCCTGGAGCGGAGCCCTGAACATCCCCTCCGGCTCTGCAGAATACGTTTTAGAATGCTCTCCTGTTTTCGGAAATATTGTCTCTAAAAGTCAGCGAACCTGATTAACTAAATAGCGGAAAGTTTCTTTACAGTTGATTTTTCTTCTTAAAATTAAACACAGCTCCATTGTAAAATACAAAGTACGGTTTTATAATCTGCCTTAAAGAGGTGATCATCATGAAAGAAGATATTCGTCTGGGACAGATTCTGACGGAAAAACGCCGAAAACACGGCATTACACAGGAGGAACTTGCCGCATCTCTGGGAGTGTCAAAAGCAGCAGTATCCAAGTGGGAGACCGGCTCTGCCTATCCGGATATTCTCATGCTTCCCAGAATTGCAGCATATTTTGATCTCACGATCGATGAGCTGATCGGTTATGAACCTCAGCTGAATACGGAAGAAATCAGAAAGCTGTACTGTCAGCTTGCCGGAGAATTTGCTTCCGGGCCATTCGACCACGCACTGAAACACTGCAGGGAATATGTACGCCGGTACTTTTCCTGTTATCCGCTTCTGTTTCAGCTGGCAACTCTTCTGATCAATCACACTTCGCTGGCACAGTCTTCCGAAACTTCCGGGCAGATGATTGAAGAAGCACTGAAGTTATATCAGCGGGTAAAAGACAGAACAGATAACCCTTCCCTGGGAAAAGAAGCCCTTCAAATGGAAGCTTACTGCCATCTGCTTCTCCACCAGCCGGAAGCAACTCTGAAACTTCTGGATGAAAACCAACCCGGCTCAGGTCCTGCCGAACCGATTCTGGCTTCAGCATATCAGATGACCGGGGACATACGGTCCGCAAAAAAGATTCTGCAGGTTGGCATGTATAAAAACATCCTTGCACTGTTCAATCTGACAGCTTCTTATATGAAACAGTGCCAGAATGACCTTCCTGTATTCCAGGAAAACTGCCGCCGGCTTTCTCTCCTGGAAGAAATGGTCCATATGGATTCTCTACATCCGGGGATTATGCTGACCTGCTATGTGGAAATGGCTCAGGGCTGGATGATGCACGGCGAAAAGGAAAGAGCGCTCGAATATCTGGAAAAATACACCCGGCTGGCCTGCGGGAATATCTATCCGCTGCGCCTTCATGGAGACGAATATTTCACACTTATGGATGAGTGGTTTGCAGATACATTAAGTCTTGGCGATTATCCGCCCAGAAACGATTCGGTAATCCGCCGCAGTATAACACAGGCTGTCACTGATAATCCGGCTTTTTCCAGTTTAAATAATGATTCACAGTTTCAGCACATGATTGATCTGTTAAAAGAGAACGAAAAGAGGAAATAGCATGCAGACAGTTATTTTAGAAAATTTATCCAAAACATACCCAAGTGGAAAGCAGGCGGTCCGGCAGATCAGCCTCTCCCTTAATTCCGGAGAAATCTATGGCTTTCTCGGGCCAAACGGCGCCGGGAAAACCACCACAGTCAAACTCCTTACCGGAATGCTGACCCCCTCCGGAGGGTGCTGCAGCGTACTCGGCACGGATCCTGCCCTGAATCCGGCCAAAACCCATGAAAATATGGGAGTTGTCACGGAACACGCTCAGATGTATGACAACCTGACAGGATTCGATAATCTGATCTTCTATGCTTCTGTCTTTGGGATCGCTTCTGAAGAAGGGAAAAAACGCGCTGACACTCTGCTCAGGCAGCTGGGTCTCTGGGAAGCTGCTGATCAGAAACTCTCCGCCTATTCAACCGGAATGCGCCAGCGTCTTTCCCTGGCCCGGGCTCTGATCCACCGGCCGAAAGTCCTCTTCCTCGACGAACCCACATCCGGTCTTGACCCGGAAAGCGCCCAGAATGTCAATCATCTGATCCGGGAACTGGCAGAGAATGAGAACGTCACCATCTTCCTCTGTACCCATCAGCTTCGCTACGCGCAGGAAATCTGTACCCGTTTCGGTCTGATAGAGAATGGCCGGCTTCTGGCATCCGGCACGCTTCAGGAACTTCAGGCAAAGACACTGCCTGGCGCACTGCTCAAAATCCGCGCGGATCATGTACCGGCCGATCTGACGCTAAACCGCGACACAGATGGTCAATACGAAATCAAAATTCGCTCAGAGGAAGATATTCCCGCCATCATACGCCGGATTGTGGAAGCAGGCGGAAATATTTATTCCGCTGCGGCAAAACGCCCCACGCTTGAAGACATTTATTTTTCTCTGACCGCACAGAAGAAGGAGGAAGAAGTATGAACCAGGCAATGACCGCTGTTATTAAAAAGGATTTCAAAGGGATCACGTCCAACCGGAGACTTTTCGCTTCTCTCCTGATCGTCCCGCTGGCACTTATGATTATTCTGCCCAGTATATTTATCTTCATGATACACTTTATTCCGGATGATCCGGATGTACAGAAGCTGCTTGATCTCATCCCACGGCTGGATCCTTCAGTCAGTATAGAACTGACTGTTGCGGGTCTGATCGTCAACTATATCCTTCCGGTATTTTTCCTGATCATCCCGATCATGGCAGCCTCAATTATGGCAGCCAGCTCCTTTGTCGGAGAGAAAGAGAAACACACGCTGGAAACCCTTCTCTATTCTCCTCTTTCAGCAGGGCAGATTTTCCGTGCAAAAGTCATGGCTTCTTTCCTGTTGAGCATGACAGTATCCATGATCTCGTTTCTCGCCATGTTCGCAGTTGTAGAGACAGAAGTCTTCTTCCTTATGGGATCGCTTTTGCTCCCGGACATAAACTGGCTAATCGTCCTGCTGCTCCTCTCTCCGTCAGTCTCTCTGATCGCCATAACTCTGATTGTCCGGGGTTCCGCCAAAGCACAGAGTGTAGAAGAGTCCCAGCAGAGCGCAGTATTCCTGATCATCCCTGTTCTGCTGCTGATCGTGGGACAGTTCAGCGGAGTCATGCTGTTAAACGTATGGATCCTGCTTGGCCTCAGCATCCTGTGTGCGGCTGCCGCATGGCTTCTTATGCAGCGGGCTTTGGGAAAGTTCACTTATGAAATGCTTCTGAGATAATGGAAGATGAAACCCAAACTCCATGAAATAATTTGCAAAACAAGAGCAGGGGATATCTCTCCCCTGCTCCTGCTAATACCGTTCCTTGCTATCTTTCAAACTCATCGCGTTCCCTTTTCAGCTGTTCGATCTGCTTCTGCAGGTCGGCAATCATTTGTTCCTGTTCGCTGATCTTTCCTTTCTGCGCGTCAATTTCATTCTGCATCTCATCAATCATATACTGTACGGTATTTTTGTCCAGCTCCAGCAATTCTTTTGAAAAACATGCCCATCACCTTCTCCATATTCCTGCACAGCTCATAGATCTCCCTGTAATACGTCTGAAACTGCGGGTAGAAATCTATCAGCATTTCAATCATCTCAGGCTCATCCACACTCAGGAATGCAAGCCATGCCTCCAACCTGTTTCTGATACCATTATTGTGGAGAATTTCGCAGAAAATGTCAAGCGGAAGAAAGATATATTCCTGCAGGAGATCAACATCTATCCCGCTGTCCGAAGTCTGTTTGAACCAGTGGATATACTGCTCCGGAAACTGATGGAATTCTCTTGGGCTCTTCTCATAAAGGATAATCGTATATACTTTTTTAATATCACGGTAACTAAATGATTTTCCCTTTTTCACCTTTCACCCGCTTATACTGTCTGAGCAGAAGATCCGAGGAATAACAGGCCGCTCTCTGTCCGGGAAACATATATCCCAGCTTCTGTACCTCTACATTTGCAATACTGTGATCAGCCAGTTCGATCACAATATCCATAATCACCAGTGTGCTCTCTTCCGCTATCCGGGTCGAATCATTGGGAAGTACATTCAGAATCTTGACCTGCTGTTTAAGAATAAGACTGAGGAAGTCTTCCAGCCTCTCTGGTGCGGCATCCGGATCCATAATCTCTTTGAAAAAGGAATCGTACAAAATTTTCACCCCTTTGACTCCTGTACAGAAGTCAAGGAATTCCCACCGCTGTTTCTCATCCCACTTCCGGTACATTTCCAAAAGTATTTCATTTCCGGATATTTCATCCAGTATTTCCTCCCTTGTCCGAATCATGGGAAAATATTTTTTCAGACCATTTGCCATACGCATTTCCTCCTGTGCGTCAATCGTTTTTTACAGTTACATTCATTGACGGGTTTTATGCTCCGATATCTGAGCTCCGAAAATGGGAAGCCTTAAGACTATGGTAAAAACAACGGCAAGAACACCGCTGAATTATTTTGTTTCTCTTCCGGAGTCTCATACAGCATAAACTCCTCATACTCTGCCTGAGCAAATGGAGAAACCAGTAAATGTACATTTGCTGCTGCCCTTTTAATTCCTGTAAGATATAAGGGATTCTCTGTCATCTCATTCCTTTCCGCATCAAGTTTATACTCCGGCTGCATCAAATCCGAAACAGCATTGCTGCCGGTATTTAACAAAAGCAATGCCATTAGTACGGCGAGTGCAATACTGAGCAGTTCCTTATGTACTATCATTATGATCATTGTAAATACAGCTGAAATTGTAATTATACCTATCAGACTCAAAACAAAATCAATAAAAAATTTTGTACAGGTTATACCATCGCTAAACTCCAGATGCTTAACAGCAGAAAAAACAAATCCAGCGACGGTATTTATCACAAGTAAAATCGAAGCACATACAGCACTGACTATCACCTCGGCAAAATAAATCTGCTTTCTCTTATACCCTGCTGTAATCTTATTATTTATTGTGCGCGATTCAAAATCATGACCTGTATGCAGCGGAATGAATACAGCCATGAAGATGCAGATCTTAGATGTATCACTCAGAAGAAATGTAGTAGTATATACTTGAAATCCATAACCGCTCCACACAATTTCATAAGCAGGTAAAATAATCATGGCGATAATCCCTGCCCATAAAACAGGTGACGTAATTGCCCGTTTTAATTCCACAAATAACAGTCTGTTCATAATATATCCTCTTCTCTGCATTACAGAATGTTTTCAAAATAAAAAGTTTCAAGGTCTGTCCCGGCAATCTCGTTTGAATTAAACTCACGTATCAATGTTCCGTTTTTTAAGAATCCATAGTCTGTAGCGATTTTCTGTAATTCCCCTAAAATATGGCTTGAAATCAATATAGACATTCCATGTTTTTGATTCAGATCTGCAATAACTGTACGCATATCTTTTATTCCCTCCGGGTCCAAACCATTGAGCGGCTCATCCAGGATCAAAAAATCCGGATTGCCCGCAAGAGCATTTGATATTTCAAGTTGCCGCGGGCACTTAACAGCGGATAAAGCGCCGGCGTCTCAATAACTGTTCCCTCTCTGATCCCCCGCATTTTTTGAACGGATCCAGATGTCGGTACCTGCAGATTCGCCAAAATCCGCATCAGCGTTGTCTTACCGACACCATTATTTCCTATCAGCCCGTAAACAGCACCTTGCGGAATATTCAGTGACACATGATTCAGTGCTGTCGTTTCTTTGTATTTTTTACAAAGCCTATTTGTTCTGATAATGTAATCCAATATCTTAATATTACGGTGATGCAAATGACAGTAGCAGAAATGATAAAACAAACACGTACAGAATCGAATATGACACAGGAAGAATTCGGTCAGAAATTCGGCATAACAAGACAATCTGTATCAGCATGGGAAAACGGGAGAAGTATGCCGGATCTTCAGACGCTGATTGACATATGCAATACCTATCATATATCTCTTGATAAACTTCTTAATGAAGATAAAGAGTATATCACAAAAATTGATTTTTCCTATCATCTGAAAAAAATCATAAAAAGAATTGCTCCGTGCATTATGATTTTTCTTTTATTATTTACAGGGATATTTGTTCGCTGGAAAATAATTTCTATAAATAAAAACACCGAATTCGCGGAAGCTGCAGCTCAAATGGGATTCGTCCTCGAAAACGGCGTTTATCGATTAAAAGAAGACAATGTCCTTTATCAATTACAAAATCAAAAACTGCCCTTTTTAAAGGAAGATTTTTATGTAAAGAACAGTTATGCAGATTTTGAAATAGACACCGTGGAAACTCAAATAATTCTTTATAATGATAATAATGTCTCAATTTATTTTAACCATAACAGATTCATCCGCGGAAATATATCTGAAAACGGTGAACTTATCCCCGTTGATAACACTCTGAATACAAAAGAGCAGCAGCTTTTTGATGAGAACAGTAATGAAATAGAGCGGATATTAAAACAGTTGTTTGTCATTCATAATTCGGTATATTCCGTATGAAGCGCTATTTTGTTCACTACCTTCATTGACTGAACGTACGAAAACAGAGAGGTTTTTTAAGACGTATTCTGCAGGGAGTGAGGATATGTTCGAGGTTCCGCTCCGGGGAATAAGGGCAACTAAGAAGTTCCGGGCACGGACTAAATACAAGAACAGACGGTGAACAACTCGCTTCGCTCAGACAATCTCACCGCCTGTCCTAACGTCCGCACACGGAACTCCAAGTTGCGCTAATTTCCCTCCGAAGTCACCCCGCCCACATCCTCACTCTCTGCAGAAAGGTACTTGCAA
>CALWBC010000210.1 GCA_944375755.1 uncultured Mediterraneibacter sp.
CCTGTCGAAAATCCTGATATGATTATTTCTGTTGGGTTAATTAATTGTTAACGAAAGGTGAAAAATGAGTAAAGAAAAAACAATCTCCCTGATAAAAAGAGGGTGTATCTATGCGGGAAATCTGTTGCTTGTCCTGCTTGGTGCAGTCTCTATTCTGATCTGCAGAAGCATTGCGTGGATGTTTGACACATGGCCGAATCTGTCTATGGATGAACTGATGTTCCAGATACGCGCTCCGCTGAACGGAACCAATCAGGGGATGATATGGGATTATATCGGTTTCTGTGTTCCGGCAGCGGCGGGGACTTTTTTTATACTGGTGATCCTCATGATTGCGGTGCGCAGGAGAAAAAAGTTTTATCACATCTTAATAGCTGCGGATCTGGCAGTATCAGTGATTTTGCTGGCTGGCGGGATCTACGTTATGTGGAACAGGCTGGATATCGGAAATTACGCGGCAAACAACAGTACATATTCCGAGTTTATAGACAACCACTATGTGGATCCTGCGAATACGGCACTGACGTTTCCGGATGATAAGAGGAATCTGATCTATATTTACCTTGAATCTATGGAAGCCACCTACTCTTCCACAGAAAATGGCGGCGCGTTTGCGGATGACTATATTCCGGAGCTGGCGGATCTGGCACAGGAAAACGAAGATTTTTCCGGGAATGAAACGGCTCTGAACGGAGGTTACAGTCTTACGGGAGCAACCTGGACAATGGGGGCTTTGTTCGCTCAGACAACAGGTCTTCCGTTATCCATTCCGATTGAGGAAAACTCGATGGATACGCAGGAAAGCTTTCTTCCGGGAGTGACCGCGCTGGGAGATATTCTGGCTGATCAGGGCTATACTCAGACTTTTATGATCGGATCGGACGCGGTGTTCGGCGGAAGAAGCTTATACTTTACGGAACATGGCAATTATGATATAGAAGATTACTATTATTTCCGGAATCTCGGAAAGTTTCCGGAGGATTACCGGGTATGGTGGGGCTTTGAAGACGCGAAGCTTTTTGAATACGCCAAAGAAAAGTTGACGGAGCTCGGCTCTCAGTCACAGCCTTTTAATTTTACCATGCTGACGGTTGACACGCATTTTGAAGACGGATATGAGTGTCAGTTATGTGATGGAAAATATGGAGATAATACCTATGCCAATGTGATTTCCTGTTCCAGCCGTCAGGTCAGCGAATTTGTCAGATGGATCCAGCAGCAGGATTTTTACGAAAATACAACGATTGTGATATCCGGAGATCATCCGACCATGGACAGTGATTTCTGTGAGGATATCGATCCGGATTATAATAGAAAAGTGTATACCGCGTATATCAATTCCGCTGTGGAACCGGCGGATTCTCAGTGGCGCAGGGAATATTCAACATTTGACAGCCTGCCGACCACACTTGCCAGTCTGGGAGTGGAGATCGATGGCAACCGTCTGGGGCTTGGGACAAACCTGTTTTCGGATGAGATGACGCTTGTTGAACTGTATGGTACGGATGCG
The DNA here is from genome assembly GCA_944375755.1 of uncultured Mediterraneibacter sp. GTDB lineage: Bacteria > Bacillota > Clostridia > Lachnospirales > Lachnospiraceae > Mediterraneibacter. Next base: position 1,511 of record CALWBC010000210.1, read on the forward strand.
ATTTCCGAAGAACTCTCAAAGCGGTCGGAACTGCTGGATGAACTTACATCGGATATTGATGAGGACAGCGTTGCTCTGAAGGTAAGGGAAGGCCGTGCCCCCATTGCTTCCGCTGAGATCCAGATTACGGATCCTGTAAGCGGAGCAGCTCAGATTGCCATCTCTGATCTGGAGAATACGGAAACGGGCATAGCTTCCGTATCGGCAGCTATATGGACGGCGGAGGATCAACGTGATGTGCTCTGGGTGCAGGCAACGGAGCAGGCAGATGGTTCTTATCTGGCCGAATTTAATCTGTATGAACCGGGATTTGTCTCGGAAAGCTATAATCTGGATGTATATCTGACCGATGATCTCGGGGATCAGTACTGTATTTCCAGTACTACAGGGGCATTCTGGCAACAGTGCGGTTTTCCGAATGGCGCGGGCTGAACTGTTACGAATTTTGACAGAAAGATTACAGAAAACATTGAAGAACCCGGGGGATAATAGTATAATAACAGGGAAAATGTTTAAGGAGGGCGAAATGCGTACTTATCTAGTGACCGGCGGAGCCGGCTTTATCGGATCAAACTATATCCATTATATGTTCAGGAAATATGACAATGAAATCCGCATCATCAACGTGGATAAACTGACATATGCGGGAAATCTGGAGAATCTCAAAGATATAGAGAACAGAGAAAATTATACCTTTATAAAGGCAGATATCTGTGATACTGAAAAAATCAACAAGATTTTTGAGGAAAATGACATTGACCGTGTTGTACATTTCGCGGCGGAGAGTCATGTGGACAGAAGTATCCGCAATCCGGAGGTGTTTGTAAAGACAAACGTACTTGGAACTCTTGTAATGCTCAATGCGGCGAAGGCTGCCTGGGAGCTTCCGGATGGAACCTTTAAGGAAGGAAAGAAATTCCTTCATGTTTCAACGGATGAAGTATACGGATCCCTGGAAAAAGAGGGAGAGTATTTCTACGAGACGACTCCGTATGATCCGCACAGCCCGTATTCAGCGAGCAAGGCTTCATCGGATATGCTGGTGAAATCCTATATGGATACTTACAGGTTCCCGGCGAATATCACAAACTGCAGTAACAATTACGGCCCGTATCAGTTTCCGGAGAAACTGATTCCTCTGATTATCAACAATGCACTTCACGGTAAAAAGCTTCCGGTCTATGGAGACGGAAAGAACGTACGTGACTGGCTCTACGTGGAGGATCACGCAAAGGGAATTGACATGGTTCAGGAAAAGGGCCGTCTATTTGAGACCTATAACATCGGCGGACATAATGAAAAGCAGAATATTGAGATTATTCATATTATTCTCGATACACTTCGGGAAATGCTTTCTGACGATGATCCGAGAAAAGCTCTGGTAACGGATGACCTGATCACCTATGTTCAGGACAGAAAAGGACATGACAGGAGATATGCCATCGCGCCTGACAAGATCAAGAGCGAGATTGGCTGGTATCCGGAGACAAAGTTTGAGGACGGAATAAAACTTACGATAAAATGGTATTTCGAGCATGAGGACTGGATGGAACGGGTTACAAGCGGTGATTACCAGAAATATTATGAAGAAATGTATAAGTAAATGAATAAGCAGATGAGCAGTATCGCAAGATACTGCTAATTTGCGTTATGTGGACGCGTCAGCGTGATCGGGCGAAAGATGCGGGCCGGACAGGCACCATATGGCGCTATGCGGACAGTGCGGCAAAGACTGAGGTTGCATTAAACTGTTATTTCATATATAATGATACAAGTTTACAGTAGGCGGTGTAATATGCGCGAAAGATTAAAAAGATGTGAGTCGCTGTTATGGCTCTTTATGAAAATATTCTTATATATATTGTTGATGGGAGTGTTTGTACTGCTCCTTTCCATTGAGAACAGGGCCCTGGTAAGGCCATCGAGAACCATGGGAACCACATTGATCACATTTGTGGTTGTAGGACTTCTCTTTCTGTCGATTTACGGCAAATTTGATGTGGGACGGCGGAAGAGCAAACCGATTATCTATTCCATGTCTCTGGCAGTGATTTTTACAGATATCGTTACGTATGTACAGCTGATGGTCATGAATACGATCACGCCCAGTATCTATGCACTTCGTTTTGTCAGCATCGGCGCGCTGATTGCGACGATGGCCGTGCAGATTGTGGTGATTACTGTATTTGCATATGCGGGGAATGCTCTGTTTTTCCATATTCATCGTCCGGAGCGCTGCTATGTTGTGACGTCATCTCAGAAGGATCTGGATGAGATCGCCAGAGGCATACTGAAATACAGAAAGCAGTATGAGATTGAGGCTGTCTATGATTATAAAGATAAGCAGCTGCTGAGAAAACTGGCGGACGCGGATACGGTCTTTCTGTATAATATTCCGATTCCGCAGAGAAGTGAAATCACGAATTACTGTTACCGTACGAGGAAAAACGTGTATTTCAACCCGGAGATCGAGGATATCGTGGAAATGAGCGCGGAATACTATCTTCTGGATGATATTTCCATGCTTAACTATAATGTGACCGGCCTTACCATGGAGCAGCGTATTATCAAACGCTGTATGGATATCGGACTGTCCCTCCTTATGGGAATCGTGACTTCTCCGATCTGGATTGTAAGCGCGATTGCAATCAAGGCATATGATGGTGGAAGCGTGTTCTTCAAGCAGGACCGCGCAACGATTAACGGAAATATTTTCAAGGTGTACAAATTCCGTACCATGAAGGAGCATGTTGAAAACCGTTCTGTGTCCGAGGACGATGACAGGATCACTCCTCCGGGGAAAATCCTCCGTAAGATCCGAATGGATGAGCTGCCCCAGCTTCTGAACATTCTGAAAGGGGATATGAGTTTTGTGGGTCCTCGTCCGGAAATGATTGAAAATGTAGAGGCTTACGAGGAAGAACTTCCGGAATTCCGCTATCGTCTGCGGGTGAAGGCCGGGCTTACCGGTTATGCTCAGATAGCTGGAAAATACAATACGACTCCGAAGGACAAGCTGATGATGGATATGATGTATATTGAGAATTACAGTGTGTTTAAGGATATTCAGCTTCTGTTCCAGACAGCCATTGTACTGCTGAAATCAGACAGTACGGAGGCGTTCAGAAAACACGGGGATGAATGCGTCTATCAGTTCCATGAGGTGGAAGAAGATGAGGAAGACGCTCGGTAATACAGTCGAGAGAGTATAAAATCAGGGAGAATCAGTATGGATAACAAGATTAAAGTCAGCGTGATTATGCCTGTCTATAAGGTGGAAGAATATGTCGGAAAAGCAATCGAGAGCATACAGGCACAGACATTGAAGGAATGGGAGTTCCTGATCGTAGATGACGGCACCCCGGATCGAAGCGGGGAGATCTGTGATGAATATGCGGCAAAGGATGACCGTATTCATGTAATCCACAAGGAGAACGGCGGAGCGCCGAGCGCCAGAAACATGGCGATTGAAATGGCAAAAGGGGAGTATTTTTACTTCCTCGATTCCGATGACTGGGCGGAACCGAACATGCTGGAGGACATGTATCATCTGGCGAAGCGGGATAACGCGCAGCTGGTTGTAGCCGGCTTTTATATCGATACTTATATTGGAAACGGAAATTACATGACGGATGATTATGTAGTTCCGGACGCGGTTTATCCGAATAAGGAAGAGTTCCGGAAAAATGCCTATAAGCTTTTTGACAAGAATCTTCTTTACACTCCGTGGAACAAACTTTACGAAGCAAAATATATCATGGAGAATAATCTGCGTTTCCCGACTACATTCTGGGATGATTTCCCGTTCAATGTAAGCATTGTGAGAAACGTGGAACGTGTCACAGTAACATCCAGACAGTATTATCATTTTCTGCGCGCGAGAACCGAGTCCGAGACTGCGGCGTATCGCCCGGGAATGTATGAAAAGCGTGAGGAAGAGCACAGCTGGATGGTGAATCTCTATAAAGAGTGGCATGTATGGGATCCGGCGAGCAAGGAGATGATCGCCCGCAGATATATCGAGCGGTTTATCGGATGTGTGGAAAACGTGACGAATCCGAAGTGTGAAATGACGGAAAAGGAAAAGCGTCGTGAAATCAAAAAGATGCTTTCCAATCCGAGAGTGGCGAAGATGGCGAAACTTGCCCGGCCGCGGTCAGGATATATGAAGATCATGCTCCTTCCTGTGAAATGGAAGAGCACGCTGCTCACTTATCTTGAAGCAAAAGTGATCACTTATGTGAAGACAAAGAACACGAAACTCTTTACGAAACTGAAAGTGGGAAGATAATGGAAGACGGTTTATTGCTGAGTATTGTAATGCCGGTTTACAATGCCGAGAAGTATATTGACAAAGCGGTGAAATCAGTTCTGTCCCAGACCTGGAGGTCGATAGAACTCATCCTGGTGAATGACTGTTCTACGGACGGCAGCGGGAAAAAGTGCGAGGCATGGGCAGACCGGGATGAGCGTGTCCGGGTGTTTCACCTGGATCAGAATTCCGGCGCGGGGCGCGCGAGGAACTTCGGGATTGAGAAGGCCTCGGGGACCTATCTGACCTTTGTTGATTCTGATGATGAGATTGATCCGAACCTGTATGAAACCCTGTTCAACGGATGTGACGGGTATCCCTACGATGTTGTGGTATGGGGGCTGACGGAGCGCTATTACAATGAGACGGGAGCTGTGGTCAGTGAAAATGTCCTTTACCTGGAGGATGCCGCGTATCGGACTGCGGAGGATCTCAGGCGCCGGGTGATTGATCTTGAGAGCAAGACACTGTTCGGATATCAGTGGAATCATCTGTATAAACTGGACATTGTAAAAGCTCATAATATCAGGTTCATGCCGTATCATCTGTACGAAGACTATTTCTTTAATCTGGCGTATATCGAATACGTGTCTTCCATGGCTGTTTCGTCATGTACTGGATACTGTTATAATAAAAGGATGAACCAGAGTCTGACAAAACAGTTTGTTGCTGATTATTTTACCCTGAGCAGAAAGCGGGTTCAGAGTATGGCGGAAGCATATGAGCGGTGGGGGCTGATGGATGAGAAGGTCCGCGATATACTTGGCCAGAGATATCTGAGATATTACTTTTCAGCACTGATGAGAAATAATGATCCCAAAGCAGAGATGGATCATGCAGGAAGAAGAAACTGGGTGAAAAAGACTCTTAAAGACCCGTTTTTCCGGGATGTGGCAGGCAGATGCAATGCAGGGGCTCTTTATCTGAAGATTCTGCGCGGAATGATGAAACTGCATCTGATCGAAGGCTGTCTTCTATTGGGAAAGATGCTCTATCTTGTAAGAACCAAAATGCCACGGATGTATGCGGAGAAAGGCCAGATACACTGAATGAACACCCGCGGATATGTATTCTGCGGAACATGAAATTCGGGAGGAAGAATGAAACACATACTTGTTTATGGAATGTCGGATAATCCGGGAGGAATTGAAACTTATCTGCTCGGGATGTCCCGAAGGATGAAGAAATACGGACTGCAGTTTGACTTTATTTCTGATTTTCCGGGTGTGGCATATGACAGGGAACTGAAGGAAGAAGGCTCTTCCATCTACTTTATCCCTGCAAAAGGGAAAAAGCTGTTCAGCCACTGGAAGGGATTTGCGAAAGTTCTGAAGGAACATCCGGAGTATGACACGGTTTACTTTAATATTCTCGACGCCGGGGCGGCATTTTCCATGCTGATTCCATGGCTGATGAGAAGAAAGATTGTGGTGCACAGCCACAATGGATCAACGGATAAAATGATGCTGCATAAACTGTGCAGGCCATTTCTTAAGATGATGGCAGACCGGCGCATGGCATGCTCGAAGCTGGCTGCCGTTTACATGTTCGGGAGCGAGGGGAAAGGAAAGAACAGGGCGCTGATTATTCCGAATGCGATTGATGCTGCCAGATATGATTATAATGAAGCGGTTCGGAACGAATACAGAGAAAAACTGGATTTGCAGGACCGCTTTGTTGTCTGTCATATCGGAAGAATATCAGCCCAGAAAAATCCTTACAGGCTTCTGGACATTTTTTCTGCCCTGTGTGAAAAGGAAGAGAATGCGGTTCTTCTCTACGCGGGAAACGGAGAGCTGAAAGAACAGGTTACGGATTACGCGGAAAAACTTCCCTGTGCGGATAAGATCCGTTTTCTGGGAGTGCGGTCTGATATCCCGGAGATTCTTCAGGCATCCGATGTATTCCTGCTTCCTTCCCTGTATGAGGGGCTGCCGATTGTTGCGGTTGAAGCGCAGGCATCGGGACTCCCGGCTGTGTTGTCTACGGCTGTTACGCGGGAGACGGATATTACCGGAAATGTCCGGTTCCTTGACTTAAGGCGGAGCGATGAGAACTGGGCGGATGAACTGTTGAGATGCAGAAAGATAGAAAGAGCGGGCTGCAGAGAAAAAATCATCGACGCCGGTTATGATCTGAGTCATCCGGTGAATGATGAGGCGGCAGCTCAGTGTTTCATGTAGGAGATAAATATGCGTGATATTACGGAATTAAAAGAACTTCATCAGATTGAGACAGATATTCTGACCGCAATCGATGAAATATGCAGGAAAGAGAACATACGATACTATCTTGCAGGCGGAACTCTGCTTGGAGCAGTCCGCCACAAAGGCTTTATCCCCTGGGATGATGATGTGGATATTGCCATGCCAAGAGAGGACTATGAGCGTTTTCTGAAAGTGATGCACAGAGGGGCACATCCTTACTATAAAGTCCTTGCCCTGGAGTATATGAAGGAATACCCCTATACTTTCGCGAAAGTTGTAGATACGAGAACAGGACTTCAGGAGGAGATCGGAAAAGATCTTCCGGAGATGGGAGTTTTTGTGGATGTCTTTCCTCTGGACGGAATGGGAGATGACAGAGACCGGGCCATGAGCAGGATGATGAAAATTATCCGGATCCGCAGCAGGATTGAGGAAGCGGCACTGAAAGAGGAAGAAATAAAAAACAAAGAGACAAATCTGAAGAACAAAATCATCAAGGAAACGGCAAATGCGCTGATCCGGCTGATCGGAGTGCGGCGCAGTTATGCGTATATGATTGAATATGTCAAGAAGAAAGACTTCCATCAGTCTTACTGGATTGCCAGCGCTGTCGGAGGCGCGGGGATCGAGAGAGAACTGGTGGAGAGAGAACATTTCGATGATGTAATCGAGATGGAGTTCGAAGGAAAGATGTTCTATGCTCCGAAGGGATATGACGTCTATCTGAAGAATCTTTACGGAGATTACATGCAGCTGCCGCCTGAGGATCAGCGGGTAGCTTCACACAGGGGGAGAATATGGTGGAAGTAGAGAACAGACAGCCGCTGATCAGCGTGATTATGCCGGTCTATAATTCGGCGGAATTTCTGCATCTTGCGGTTGACAGCGTGAAGAATCAGACAATGGAAGACTGGGAACTCCTTCTGATTGATGACGGATCTTCCGATGAGAGCGGAAAGCTCTGTGATGATTATGCCCGGGATGATGAACGAATCCGGGTATTTCATCAGGAAAACAGCGGGATTACAAAAACCCGTAACCGGGGCATAAGGGAGTCACACGGAAGATATATTACCTTTATTGACAATGATGATGAGTACCGGCCGGATATTCTGGAGAGAACCTGTTCTCTCGCGGAACAGCATCAGGCGGATATCGTGAAATTCGGCTATCATGTGGAGGAAGATTATCCCGGCGGGCTGAAACTGACCCGCGAGAGCTGCGCGAAGAAACTAACCGTCCTGACGGAGGAAAACCTGGCCAGGGAGTATCAGAATGTCAGGGACAGCGGATATTTTAATATGATCTGGAACGGGATTTACAGACGCAGCCTGTTTGAAAACGAGAAGCTCATGTTTGACGAGTCCGTAATCATGGGATACGAGGACTGGATCTTTAACAACAACATTTACCTCGTTCCGAAGCGGCAGGTGCTTCTGGATTATATAGGCTATATCCATTACCAGAGATACAGCCACAGTACCTCGAAGAAATTCCATCCCAATCAGATTGAGGCTGTCGTGAAGGCTGCCGGGACGGAGTACAGACTTCTGAACAGGCTGAATGAGCATTATCATTCCGGTTTTCAATGGACGCTTCGGGCTACGGATTATCTGATCGATCTTCTTTCCATTTTCGAAAGAAGAGGGTGCACTTACGGATTCCGGCAGGAAAGGGGCGTTCTGAAGTGGGCGCGGGGCAGGAAAGTGTTTGACAGCCTCTCGGATAAGAAGGAGATGGAAGCGCTCCCGAAACAGAGAAAATTGTTCCTGATCCTGTTTAACCGGAAGTGGTACACCGGACTTCTGATTCTGTCAAAGATTTATTTTAAGTATATTCTGTGGAAACAGAAAAGAAAATAATGATTCGGAAAGAGATACATGGAGAAAGAAACGGAGGATTCTATGGATAACTTTTATGACATAAACGATTTTATCGTATTTGCTTTCAAAAAATGGAAAACAATTCTCGTTGTTATTGTTCTTGCAGCCGTTGTGTTTGCCGGTAACAGAGCGGTATCGCTTTACGGAGACTACCGTGCACAGGCGGCGAATCTGGAGGCTGACGTGAATCAGGCCCTGGACGAGGAAGAGACAGATGGAACACAGACAGCTTCCGCCGGAAGTGAATTTGAGGAACCGATGTGGGTAAAAGTACAGAATGTGGTTGAAATCACGGATATTGATCCGGATACTGTGGGAACAGAGGCAGGAACCCTTTCATCCATTATTGATGCCTTTCGGAAACTGGGCGGTACGGAAGATGTTATGAATACGATGTACGAGAGATGGTATGAACAGGAAAGTCAGGAATACCAGCGGCGCGTGGAGAAGCTTCACGACTACGGATATATTCTGGATAAGGAAGTAAACTATCCTTATACGCGAAATGAGTTCTATGATCAGTTCCTTGTAAACGGAAGAGATGTTGACTCTGCCATGAGTCTGAATATCTCCTATGAGGAAAACTACATTGTTCTCGGTTTCAAGTCAATGAACGAAGAGCAGGCACGCCGGGTCGCAGATGACTTCACGGAGACTCTGGCATCTTACGTACAGCAGAAGATCGGGGGATTTTCCTATGATGTGATTGACACATCCGTACTCTATGATCTTCCGTCAGCAACTTCCGGTACACAGCCTACGCGTGTGGCATCGTCCTCCACGCCGGCAGTCAGCAGTATCACGATGAGTTATATTGCTGTTCAGTCAGTCAAAGGCATGGTCTGGGGCGGTATTATCGGCGTGCTGATTGCGGCAGTGCTTGTTCTGCTTATGTATATGATGACACGCAGGGTTTATGTTCTCAGTGATGTGAAAAAGTATGATGTTCCGGTGCTGGGAATGGGATTTCTGAAGAAGAAAAGTTTCCCGAAAATCCGCGCGGGATTCCACTCAGCCATGGAAGGCGGCAGCTGGGATCCGACGGGATGCAGGAAAATTGCCAGACATATCAGCGAGATTGCGGCGGCGAAAGAGATTGAAGGAAGAATTCTTGTGACAGGTACCTGCAAAGAAGGCCAGGTTAAACGGCTGGTGCAGATCCTGAACGCGGCGGCGAAGAGCGAGAAATTCTGTTACGTGGAAAGTGTGGCCGTTTCAGCGCAGGTCTTCCAGAAGATAAAAGAAGAAGGCGCACCGGTACTCTTAGTCGAGATGTTCGGGGATTCCCTGAAAGACAACATCGCATTTGAAATCAGTGAATTAAGAAAACAGGATGCCGATATTCTCGGAATGCTTGTTTTTGAATAGAAAAGGGATGGTGGCTTATTCTTACCTATTGGATCATGATCGGCCTGACTGCGGTTTTTGCATTCCTGTGGACACAGAACAGTAAAAGACTGGCATTGGTCCGGGACGGCGGAGCGGGAAGCTCAGGCATAACTACAACTGAAGGAACAATAAAGGCACAGAATCTGATTCTCGCTTTGCTGTCCTTCCTCCCCATGTTTCTGGTGAATGCCTGTATGGAATATGTGGGAAATGATTATCAGAATTATTATCTCTATTATCGGAATATTATGTCAGGTGCCGGTCAGGATGTGGAGATTACTTTCCACCTGATCAGCCTGCTGGCAGCGGAGCTGGGACTGGGATTCCAGGGTGTGTACTATATTTACAGCCTGATCAATCATATCCTGCTTCTCGTCTGTATCCGCAGGTTTTCGGATAATTATGCGGTCAGTTATCTGATGTTTTTCCTGAACGGATTTTTCTTCTATCTGGGACTGAACCAGATCAGGCAGTTTACGTCTGTCATGCTGGTTTTCTATGCTTACAGGTATATTCGGGAAAAGAAGCCGCTGCGTTATCTCATCTGTGTGGGGCTGGCAGCTACATTTCATGTAACCGCAGCCGTAATGCTGCCGTTTTACTGGATACTGAAGACAAAGTGGAAGCTGTCCACTTACTGTGTTGTGGCAGTTCTTCTGGCACCGGTCAATCTGTTCTATACGGAAGTGATCACCTGGCTGTTCCAGAATTTTATGCCGAGATATCTGAATACCAATTATGCGACAAGAGAGTTCAGCATGAATATCAGATATCTGTGCGTTGTTGTTCTGACTCTGGTAATTGCCCTGATCTATGAGAAAAAGAGCAGGGAGGACAATACCGTTTTCAGAAACTGTCTGATGCTGTCAAATCTGATTGTGCTGTTTGCCAGCTGGCTTCCGGAATATCAGAGATTTGTATTTTATTTCTTTGTTCCATCGATTGCGTTTATTCCGCACCTGGTGGAAAAGGACGAAAGCAGGCTCAGGAGAATCGGCGTTTATGTCATATTGTTAGGAGTTTATTTCTGGTATTTCCGGGATCTCTATCCGGGGATGGGAGTTATTCCTTACAAGAGCATATTTGGATAGCAGCGGGAAGCAACAGAGAAAAAGATTTATAAAAAAAGAGGCGTTTGAAATATGAATACAGCAGTGATATTTGCCGGAGGCATCGGCAGGCGGATGAACAGCAGAGCGCTGCCGAAGCAGTTTTTAAAATTATATGGGAAAGAAATTATCATCTACACACTGGAGCAGTTTGAAAATCATGAGCAGATCGACCGGATCGTGGTGGCCTGTGTGGAAGACTGGATTCCGTTTCTGAAAGATCTTGTCGAAAAGTACAGACTTGCGAAGGTGGCAGCGATTGTCCCGGGCGGGGAGACCGGACAGGATTCTATCTGCGCCGGACTTAAGGCTGCGAGAGAGCTGGCGCCGGAACAGGAACAGATCGTACTGATCCATGACGGCGTCAGACCGCTGATTGATGAAAAGACGATTACAGACTGCATCCGCAGTGTGAAGGAGCATGGAAGCGCCATTACGGTGGCGCCGGCTATTGAGACGATTATCCGGGTGGATGATGACCGGCAGGTGAAGGATGTAATTCCTAGAGCGGACTGCCTGATGGCGAGAGCGCCCCAGTGTTTCTACCTCTCGGATATTCTGGAAGCTCATGACCGTGCGATCCGGGAAGAAAAGCATGATTTTATCGACTCGGCGACGCTTATGAAATATTACGGACATAACCTTTCGGTTGTTGACGGTCCGGTAGAAAATATCAAGATTACAACACCGATGGATTTCTATACATTCCGGGCACTGTTTGAAGCAAGAGAAAGTTCACAGCTGTTCGGGGTATAAGGAGTGTTTTGCGTTAGTTATGAGAAAAAAATCAGTTAAGTTAAATGTAATTTTCAATGTGATCAGAACGAGCTGCAGTGTGATTTTCCCTCTGATCACATTTCCTTATATATCCAGGGTGCTGCAGGCGGATAATTATGGAAAAGTAAATTATGCGAGTTCAATCGTCAGCTATTTTGCCCTTATAGCGGCACTGGGGATCTCCAATTATGCGATCAGGGAGGGGGCTTCCTTCCGAAACGACCGCGCCAGATATAATCAGTTTGCGAATCAGGTATTTACGATTAACCTGATTACGACAGTGATTGCGTATATTCTCCTGGGAGGTACGGTTTTCTTTGTCGGCAGTCTGCATGATTATACAACATTGATTGCGATCCAGAGTGCTGCTTTTTTGTTTACAACTCTGGGGGTGGAATGGCTGTATTCCACTTATGAAGAATATTTCTATATTACGGTGAGAAGTATCTGTGTCCAGGTCGTCTCGCTGATCGCCATGTTTGCTTTTGTCAGGACAGCGGATGATTATGTCATTTATGCGGCAATTACGGTATTTTCTTCCGCAGGTGCCTACATATTCAACTTTATTCATTCGCGAAAATATGTGCATCTGCGCGTGGTGAAGAACACGGAGTGGAAGAACCATATCAAGCCAATGCTTATCATGTTCTGCAACTCGCTCACGATTACCATATATATCAATTCGGACACAACCGTAATTGGCGCTTTTATGGGAGATTATGCCGTTGGTATCTACAGTGTGGCAACGAGAGTATATACGATTGTAAAGCAGCTGCTCAACTCCATTACAACAGTAATTCTTCCCAGATGCTCCGCGCTGATCGGCGAGGGGAAAACAGAAGAATACAACCGGCTTTTCGAGCAGACGATCAAATCCATGCTCACTCTTGTGCTGCCTGCCATGGTGGGACTCTTTATGCTGAGTGATGAGGTGATCCTTCTGATCGCAGGAGAAAGCTACCTGCCGGGAACTACTGCTCTCAGAATCTTAAGTCTTGCCCTGGGGTGCGCGGTAATTGCGTACACTCTGGTTCAGCTGGTGCTTCTTGTATGGAAGAAGGATAAGCAGTATCTCAGGTCTACCGTGATCAGCGCGGTGGCCAACCTTGTGCTTAATTTCGTGGCCGTACCGCTGTGGGGATGGAACGGAGCGGCTCTTACAACTCTGCTGGCAGAGGGAATTGTCCTGTGCAGTGCGATCTGGTATTCCAGAGGTCTGGTGAAGGTAAACGGACTTGCCAGGACTGTGGTTTCCTGTGGCATTGGCTGTGCCGGGATCGTTCTTGTGTGCCTTGCCTGCAAAATGATCCCCATGTATATACTGAGAGTGATTGTATCAATTATTGGAAGTGTGGCGGCATACGGCGTTCTCATGCTGCTCACGAAGAATGAGATCGCGTTGTACGGATTGAACATGGTAAAAAGCAGGTTCATCGGAAAGGGGAAACATGAGTAAGATATCGATCATATGCTGTTATAACAACAGGGAAAAACTGAATTATCTGACCGATTCTCTGGAGGTACAGGATGTGGAATATGAGCCGGTCATGGTAGATAACTGTGACGGCAGGTTCAAATGCGCGGCGGCGGCTCTGAATTACGGGGCGCAGCTGGCGCACGGGGATCTTCTGTTTTTCGTTCACCAGGATATCTGTTTCAAGACGAAAGACAGCCTGAGAAAACTGGCGGAAAAGGCGGAAAAAACAAAGAAATACGACATATCGGGATGCGCCGGCGCCATTCTTGAAAACGGACGGAAAAAGACCATTACGAATATGACGTATTCTGCTTCCGGGAAGCATTATCCGAATGTGTTTGATACGGAGTATGTTGAAGTGGAAAGTCTGGATGAATGTCTGTTTATCATGTGGAAAGATGCCTGGAAAGAACATCATTTTGATGAAGTGGTCTGTGATCACTGGCATTTTTACGCGGTGGAGCAGTGCCTGTACTTCCGGTTAAAGGGAGGAAAGGTGCGTGTGTTTGACGCGCAGATCAATCACCTCTCTGAGACAGGGACGCTGGACCGGACGTATTTCCGGGCGCTTCTGAGACTGCTGAAGCGATACAGGAATGAGTACCCTTATGTGGTCTCCACTACCGGATACTGGAAGACAAAGGGATATTACCGTGTGATCCGGCATATTGCCCGCCAGATCAGACTGAAACTGAAAGGAGGAAGAAAGGCATGAAATTCAGCGATGCAATCGTACAGGAAGATATGAGGACACTCAGGGAGTGCGGGCTTCCGATTGAAAACCTGAGAGGAAGACATGTGCTTATTACAGGGGC
>CALWBC010000211.1 GCA_944375755.1 uncultured Mediterraneibacter sp.
ATCCGCTGATACGCAGATGGAATATTCGGACAGCATTCCACTGACCTGCCAGGAAAAAGTCTATGACGGCAAGGTAAAATACCAGCCTTTTCTGAAAGTTTTCGACCGTGTCATATCGGTGGGGAGCGTGAAAAACAGCTATACGCACAGTGATCTGTATACGGAAGAAAGAGAACTGAAAGCCGGGGAAAACTTTTATCTGCCCCTGTCCTTCGGAATGCAGACCGCGCGTTCCTATTCTTTTGAAGAAAGAAAATATACGCAGGATGAGATCCGGGAGATCCTGACACGGAATTTTCAGCGGTTTTGCCGTGAGTTGGAAGAAAGGGGTACACAAATCAGGGAAAATAGTGTTAAAATAAATCTGCATGACGATTCTGCGGATGCTGTGGGAACTCTGTATCTGACAGAGGATATCGCAGCCACGGCTGACACGGAAATACTGACAATTGACAGGAAAGAAACGCATGGGTCTGTCGGAACTGATAATTGAGATACCGGCCGAACACGAGGCAAATGTGTTCGGACAGTTTGACACATATGCAAAAAAACTGGAGCGAACTTTCCATGTTACTCTGATCGCAAGAGACGGAAACACAAAGATTGTAGGGGAGACCTCTGCGGCTGAGAAAGTGAAACGGATCCTGACTCAGCTTCTGGAGCTGTCAAAAAGAGGCAACACCATTACGGAACAGAATGTGGATTACGCGATTTCTCTTGTGTTTGAAGATCATGAGGAAGGAATCGTGGAGATTGATAAAGACCTGATCTGCCATACACTGCAGGGAAAGCCCATAAAGCCGAAAACCATCGGCCAGAAAAAATACGTGGATGCCATCCGAAGTGATATGATTACGTTCGGACTGGGACCTGCGGGAACGGGAAAGACCTATCTGGCAATGGCCATGGCAATCACTGCGTTTAAGAGAAATGAGGTGAGCCGGATCATCCTGACCCGTCCGGCGATTGAGGCGGGAGAGAAACTTGGGTTCCTGCCCGGAGATCTGCAGAGCAAGATCGATCCGTATCTCCGTCCTCTCTATGATGCCCTCTATCAGATCATGGGAGCGGAAAGCTTTCTTCGCAATCAGGAAAAAGGCCTGATTGAGGTGGCTCCGCTCGCCTATATGCGCGGCCGTACCCTTGACAATGCCTTTATCATACTTGACGAAGCGCAGAATACAACGCCGGCACAGATGAAGATGTTCCTGACCCGGATCGGTTTCGGGTCAAAGGTTGTTATAACCGGGGATTCCACACAGAAGGATCTTCCGGCAGGCGCGGTATCAGGGCTTGATGTGGCTGTAAAAGTAATTAAGGATCTGGAGGGGATCAGTATCTGTAATCTGACGAGCAAGGATGTGGTACGGCACCCTCTGGTTCAGAAAATTGTCAAAGCTTATGAAGACTATGAGAAGAAAGCTGCCGGGAGGCAGAAAACATCCAGGAGGAAACGGTCATGAGCCTTTATATGGAAGACGAAAGCGGGATTGAATTTCCCTTTGATGAAAGAAAGACGGCAGAACTCGTTATCGGGGCAGCTCTTGACTACGTACAGTGTCCTTATGAGGCTGAGGTAAATCTGCTCCTGACTACAGATGAGGCGATCCGGGAAATGAACCGCGAGCACCGCGGCATTGACCGGGCGACAGATGTTCTGTCCTTTCCCATGCTGGAGTTTGAAGAACCGGGAGATTTTACGGGCATTGACGAGGAGACGGGAGATGTGTTTGACCCGGAGAGCGGGGAGCTTGTTCTCGGGGATATTGTCATATCCAAGGAACGTGCTGCCGCCCAGGCGGAGGAATACGGACATTCCTTAAAGCGGGAGTATGCGTTCCTGATCGCTCACAGTATGCTGCATCTTTCCGGCTATGACCATATGGAAGAGGAAGAGCGGGCGGTAATGGAAGAAAAGCAGCGTGAGATTATGAGAATGGTGAATATCCCGCGCTGATGCCGGGAATGCGCGGCGGAACAGGCCGTGAGGGTGCGGCCGGAAAGCCGGAATAGATCGAAGGAGGACTTACATGCCTGATACACCAAGGAACAAAAAAGGAAATAATGATGACTATATCGTACAGGGAACCATACTGGCGGCAGCGGTCGTGATCACGAAAGTGATCGGCGTCGTCTACCGGATTCCTCTCACAAATATACTGGGAGATGAGGGAAACGGATTTTACGGTTATGCCTATCAGGTTTATGCCATAGCTCTGATGCTTTCCTCACTGAGCCTTCCCACGGCGGTGTCCAAACTGGTCTCTGCCAGGATGGCTTCCGGCGAACGGAGAAACGCATTCCGGGTGTTTGTATGTTCCATGGTTTTTGCTGTCATTGTCGGATTGGTAATCTCGCTGGCCATCTTTTTGGGCGCCGGAGCCATTTCCAACTATATGATGCGTGCCCCGCTGAGTCTTTATGCCCTGCGTGTACTTGCTCCGGGACTTCTGATCGTTGCCGTGATGGCGGTGCTCAGAGGATATTTCCAGGGGCTGGGCACGATGATGCCGACAGCTGTTTCCCAGATCATCGAACAGATCATTAACGCGGTCGTCAGTATCGTGGGCGCTGCCGTTCTCTTCGGCATGGGAACAAAAGCCGGGGAAAAAGCGGGAGAGGAGCTTCTTGGCCCGGCATACGGTGCGGCAGGCGCAACACTTGGAACGGTAATGGGAGCATTAGCGGGTCTTCTGTTCCTTCTTTTTGTGCTCTGGGCTTTCAGAGGAGGAATCAAAAGACAGCTGAAAAGAGACAGAAGCCGACACAGGGAAAGTTATCAGGCCATATTAAAGGCTCTGATTCTGACTGCTGTTCCGGTGATCTTCAGTACGGCGATCTACAACATCAATCAGATCCTTGACCTGACGATTTTTAATCATATCATGGATGCCAGAGGATTCGCGGAGCAGGAATATATGGCGCTTCAGGGAATTTACACGGGAAAGTATGATCCGCTGATCAATGTTCCCATGTCTATCCCATATGCGCTCAGTTCATCCATTGTGCCGAGTCTGACTGCTGCGGTCATGGCCGGAAAAAAGAAGAGGACGCATTATCAGATTGACCAGACACTGAGGCTGACAACGATTCTGACGATTCCAAGCTGCGTCGGATTTTTCGTTCTGGCTTCGCCGCTTATGGTGCTGCTCTACAATGATGACAGCGCGACACCTGCCAATCTTCTGATGCTTGGAGCGATCGTGATTGTACTTTACGGCTGGTCTTCGATTACCAACTCCATTCTGCACGGCCTGAACTATATGAGCACACCGGCGAAACATGCTGCTGCGGCTCTTGTGGTTCATCTGATTGCGCTGGTGATCATGATGACGGTATTCCGGATGGATGTGTATGCGCTGGTGGGAAGTAATATCATATTCGCTCTGGTGATGTGTTTCCTGAATCAGAGGAAAATTTATCAGGTCTGCGGATTCCGGGTCAATATTCAGCGGACTTTCGTGAAGCCTTTCCTGGCAGCAGCTGTAATGGGAATTGTTACATATCTTGTTCATCTTGGACTTGACAAGCTGATCGGCGGCCGTGTGGTGCCGACTGTCATTGCCATCATTGCAGCTATTGTTGTGTATGTTGTGATTGTTCT
>CALWBC010000212.1 GCA_944375755.1 uncultured Mediterraneibacter sp.
ACTGTGTGCGCGAAAACCGGGCCTGCGCAGCCGGGATGCCGTCCAAGGACACGGTGAAGATTGCCGATGAGAGCGGAACTGTCGTGCAGACACCGGACAGAAGGACCGTCTGGCAGGTGCAGACGCCGCAGGTGTTCGAGACGGAGCTTGTGCGAAAGGCATATGCCATTCTCATGGAGAGGGAGGACGTGCCTGTGACGGATGACGCCATGGTCGTGGAGCAGATGCTCGGGATTCCGGTGCGTCTGTTTGAGGGCTCGTATCAGAATATCAAGATCACGACGCCGGAGGATCTTGATATTGCGGAGGTATTTCTCTCTTTTGGACAGTAAATGACGAAATAGATTCATAATGTCTGATGTACCTGTATATTTTTGCTTTTGTGGTGTTTTCGGAGGTGTGAGATGGGCAAACTGTCACAGATTGAATCATTTATCAAACCTTGCGCGGATGTGATAGCTTCAATCATTCAGGCAGATGTAACAGTTGTGGATGAACAGTTAAACCGCATTTACGGGACAAGTTCTTATCAAACTTTTACAGAAGAGGTGCAAAGAAAATCCAGTGTGTTTTTTGATGAAATACTCACATCCGGACAGGCAAAACTTGTAACCGATGTACATAATGATCATGTGTGTGAAAAATGTAAACACAGAGATATATGTGTGGTGCAGGCAGAGATGGGATATCCAATACAGGATCAGGGAGAGATTATTGGGATTATCGGAATATCCGCGTTTGAGCAGGAAGCCGGGGAGTATATCAGGGAAAATTATCAGAAGCTTGTCGAGTTTTTAAAGTATATCAGTATTTTGATCTGCAGCCAGCTCAAAACAGAAGAACAGGCTGTTATGCTGAAAAAGCAGCTCGGTGAAGTGAGCAGACAGACCTCCAGATATCATATTATCGGAGAAAGTCCCGGAATGGTTGAGATTCTTACCCTCGGGAAAAAAATTGCGCCTTCCGACTCCACTGTATTGATTACCGGAGAAAGCGGAACCGGAAAAGAAGAAATGGCAAAATTTCTTCATGTAAACAGTGCCCGGTGTGACGGCCCGATGATTACGGTTAACTGTGGTGCCATACCGGAGAATCTGATTGAAAGTGAATTGTTCGGTTATGAGGGCGGCAGCTTTACCGGGGCCAGAAAAGGCGGAGCGCCCGGGAAATTTGAGCTTGCGAATCATGGGACACTGTTTCTTGATGAGATTGGGGAACTTCCTCTTCTTGCACAGACAAAGCTCTTGAGAGCGCTTCAGGAAAGGGCGATTGAAAGGATAGGAGGGCAGAAAACGATTCCTGTTGATATCCGGATTGTAGCTGCGACCAACCGGAGCCTGAAAGAAATGGTGGAGAATCATTCATTTCGGGAAGATCTGTATTACCGGCTTAATGTAATACCGATGGAGATGCCGCCGCTTCGTGAACGGGGAAAGGATATTCTGCTTCTTGCTCAGCATTTTCTGAGGGAGTATAACAGAGTGCTCCACAAAAAAATTCAGGGATTTGATTATAATGCCCAGATGCTTTTACAGACATATTCGTGGCCTGGAAATATCCGGGAGCTTCGGAATATGATAGAATTTCTGGTAAACATAGTGGAGGGGAATCTGATTACAGCGCAGGATCTGCCGGCACATATTTCGAACGGAGTAAAAGCATCATCCGGCACGAGACTGACATTAAGTGAACTGACGCAGAATTATGAAAAATCAATTCTTCAGGCATACCTGAAAGATGCTGTGACAAAGGAAGATAAACTGAAAGCAGCGAAAGAGCTGGGCATCAGTCAGGCAACACTCTACCGGAAACTCAGTCAGTATCAGCTGTAAAATAATAAGCCTCCGATTTGCCTGCTGTTTAAGCGGCAGGTAAATCGGAGGCGGTTCAGATTTGAAATTTTCATGAGCTGTATTTCAGAATGCTACCTGTCCCATCATTATGTGAAGAACTTCCAGATCTGTATCTTTCATACCCACTCTTCCGATATATCCGATGCTCTTTATCGTGTCTTCGATGTTGTCTTCTACGACGCCTTCGCCGGACTGGAATACATGGCCGGACATACTCATATTATGAGCCATAATTGCTGCATCAACGGCTGAAGCAATTTTTGCGGCACACGAAGATTTGGCGCCGTCACAGATAATTCCGCCCACGTTTGCCAGCGTATTTGTAATTGTTCTGCAAATGGCAGCATAGTCTCCGCCGCACATGTATGTCAGAGCAGCACCGCTTCCGCATGCGGCTGTTACTGCACCGCAGAAAGCAGAAAGACTGCCGATGTAATGCTTTTCGTAGATGGAAAGCAGATTGCTTACCAGAAGGGCACGGTACAGTTTTTCTTTGGGAAGTTTCATTTCCTCCGCATATTCGATCACCGGAAGGGAGACAGTCATTCCCTGATTGCCGCTCCCGGAGTTAATAACAACAGGCAGAGTGCATCCGCCCATCCGGGCGTCGGATCCGGCAGCTGCCTTGGCCTGCGCACGGATGTGAACCCCACAATTTCCGCAGGCAAGCAGTGTGCGCCCGACTTCCGCTCCATATTTGTGATCGAGCCCTTCCTGTGCGATTTTAGTATTCATTTCAATCTGGCGGTCCAGCATATCTTTGACTTCGGAAAGATCAATATGATCGGCGTAATCCAGAATATCACGAATGCTCCATAAAGACCAGTCAGATTCATCACCGGAAATCAGAGGATCACGGCTGAAGACTTTCTCTCCGTCGTGCACGATTTCAGTAATACATGTGTGATGATTCACAACTGTAACTCTGGCGGAATGAGATCCTGTATAAACTGAAGCACTGATGTACAGGTTTTCGACTCCTTCGGCCAGTTTATAGGAAAATGCTCCACTCCGGATATACTGTTTGGCTTTTTCTACATCTTCAGGCGTTACTCCCTCGAGAACCTGCAGTTCTTTGGAAGAATCTCCGAACAGCGCGCCAAGAACAGCGGCGATTTCCACACCTTTCATTCCGCAGGAGTTTGGAACTTTTACGCCTTTTACATTTTTGATGATATTTCCGCTGCACAGAATCTCCATCCGTTCCGGCTGCATGCCAAGAGTATCTTTCGCTTTGGCAGCAGTATATGCAATTGCTATAGGTTCAGTACAGCCGAGAGCTGGAACGAGTTCCCGGTGCAGGGCGGCAGTATAATCTGCGTTTCTTTGTGCTTTATCCATGGGTATTATATCTCCTTTTTGAAAGTTTAATTCTGTGGTTTTTGTAACTAGTCAGAGCGATTAAAAAGATCCCCAAAAAAATCAGGATACTTCCGACGATCATGCCTGCGGTAACAGGCGTATGGAACCAGACTGTTGAGACAACAGCGCTTGTAAGCGGTTCAAACATAGCTACAAATGCGGCAACAGTTGCGCCGGTTCGTTCGATTCCATACATGGTCAGCAGGTAGCCGAAAACGGTGATGCATCCACACCCGCCAATCAACATTATCCAGGAAGGCAGTCCTCCTTCCGGTAATGTGATTTCTCCGGATGTCAGAGCAATCACAGAGAAGGCTGCAGTCCCGGGAAGTGAGACATAAAAAAGTTTGACTTCTACAGGCAGGAAATTGGCCGGTCCTTTCTCATTTGCCACAAGATAGATTCCGTAGGTAAAGGCAGAAGCAACTGCGGGAACTACTCCACGTATGTTCAGACCGGCGCCTGCCCCGGTAAGACATATCATACCAGCAAATGAGCTGAAAACCGCGGACAGCTGAAGCCGGGTGAACCCGGCTTTGAATACAATGCCCATAATAATGCAGACCACAGCCTGATACAGAAAATGGAGCATGGTAGCTGTGCCGACGGGAAGATAAATATAGCTGATGTTGAGTAGTACTGCAGTCAACAGAATACCGGATGCCCCCATAAGCAGCCCCTGTATTATCTGAATTTTGTCTGCTTTGGGGCTGAACCTCCGTATAAACAGGAGCAAACAGCAGATTACCGTAACAGTCCAGTTTGAAAAGAACAGAAGACTGTTTATGGAAAGTCCGTCCGACACCAGCTGTTTCTGGAGTGTAGGCATAATGCCGAATAAAATCGCTGATCCGGCTACAGATAAAATTCCTGTCAGCATAAATTTCTGCGCCTCCTGTCTGGATCAGGATTCAGCGGAAGAATCGTTCTGTACTTTCTTTCCGTACATGGCTTTTGCAATGATATAGCCGATGATTACACAGAGCAGTACCGGCATATATTCTCCTCCGGCGGGAAGAAATGAGAAGATTCCCTGCCGGTAGCCGAAGTTGATAATAAGCGCGATGGCGAGCATGATTCCTCCGAGCTTGATATCTGTGATTGCCCACTGCATCCACATGGCGCCAAACAGGGAAGGAAGCAGGTAGGTGAGGCATGTGATGACTTCTTGCGGAACAACTGTAAGGATCCAGCTTCCTGTAAGCGCAATGACAAGAACAATCACGAATTTCATAATAACAGATACTGCGGTGGCAATCGTTGCCATTACGGTTGCCTCAGGAGTTCCGGTTTTTGCTCCTGTCACGTCAAGGGCCGATGAAGTGGCAACAGCGCAGATGTTCCGACTGTTTCCTGCAATAAAGGCAATATATGTGCCCGGGACATGCAGGATCGGACCAAGAGAAATCAGTTCCGTAAAGTAGTACGGCAGACTGAATGAAATATAGGCAATGGATCCGCTGATTGCACCGGCCATATTAGGCTCAACTCCGAAAAATATCAGGATAAACAGCACAGGGAGAAACATGGCGGGAACCATGAGAAGGTTCAGTACCCGTCCCCATTTCACGATGCCGGGCATATAGTCTTTGTGATAAGAAGTGTAGTTTTCCTCATTCATAGCATATCGTCTCCTTTCTGCAAATTCACATTACACTTGCTACATACGCTGCACGCATTCCGATAAACATGCTGATTGTCATCGCCCACTCTTTCAGCCAAAGTATATTTGGACACTTTTTAGAAATAATCTGCATGACTGCCATAACTACTGCGCCTACAATAGCGCCTACCGAGTTCACGCTTAAAGGAACAGCCTGGCCGACTACAATGTTAGACATGCCTCCAATGACAGCGCCAAGGGTGAGAAATGGGAGGAGCGCTGCGTTTCCTCCGGAAAATTTTTCGCCGATCAGAGCAACTTTGTCTGAAAACAGGCCGGAAGTAATACAGTACCCGCACATGCCGGCAGCCATGACGAAAGCCGCAGTTGACAAAAATGTAAGGCTTAATGTTCCATTTGCAAGGCTTTCGTTCAGGTTAATTCCCATTCCTTCAGCGGCAAAATTAGCCGCCATGAGTTCTTCCTGTGCGTTTCCTATAATTGAGTTTCGCATCCATGCCAGTGGTGTCCCGACATAACTGATCAGAGCCAGTACGGTTGCAATTACTACGATACAGGGACCGATGGCCGAGACTGCGGAAGAACGGATGGATGCATTGATCAGTTTTGGATCAATTTTCATTTCCACAGCCTGTTTGCGGCTTCTTTTGTAGAAAACAACGCACTCAAGCATTACGATAAAAACTGGTGGGATACAGGCAAGCCACATAATGGGACCGTTTGCCTGGCTGAAATATTCGGTATTCAATATATATACACATCCTTTCGTTTTATATGTTCTGATATGCAGAGCATACATATTTGTGTGGTCGGTTGGGATTTATCAATATGTACAGCAATTATTATGCCAGGTTTGAAACTATAGTTTTTTGAAATATAAAGTAATAAAAGAAGAAAATAATATGTAAAAAGAGAATATAAACATTAA
The DNA here is from genome assembly GCA_944375755.1 of uncultured Mediterraneibacter sp. Lineage (GTDB taxonomy): Bacteria > Bacillota > Clostridia > Lachnospirales > Lachnospiraceae > Mediterraneibacter. Next base: position 5,768 of record CALWBC010000212.1, read on the forward strand.
AAAAATCAACTGAATAAAAAGCGTATCAGATTAAGGAAAAGTATCACATATGAGAATAAATTATCAATAATGAGAATGCAAGCGGAAATACCCGGCAGCTAAAGATGGGATCGCACAGATAAATCGTTGGTTAAATCAGAATAAACAGAACAGTTTATGATGAACAAACAGATGGCATGAATCTTGCTTTAATTCATTTTATAAAAACCGCTGTCTTCTGCCGGGCAGAATTCGGTTGGGTAAAAATAATACCGGGCAGAGCGACATGTGGAAGTGAAGTGACTGAAAGGAGAAAAAATTATGGAAACAATTTATGAGGTACCGGTACTGCTTAGAAGAGAGATTGAAGCACTTATGATCAAACCGTTTCTTGACGAATTTGAAAAAGAGCTGGGCCATGACAAAACAATGGAAATTGTTGAAAAGGTAATTGCAGAGATTGCAAAGAAACAGGGCAGAGAATACGCAGAGCTTTATGGAAGAAATGATATTAATGCACTTTATGAACAGGCAAAATCATGGGCTGCAAATGATGCTCTGAAAATGGATTATGAGCTGGAAGGTGACAATGTCCTGAAAAATCCGATCAGATATTGTGCCTATGTCGATATGTATGAGCGGATTGGGATGAAAGATCTCGGATATGCATTATCATGTATGAGAGATGAATATTTCTATGAAGGCATGAATCCGGAAATGGAGATGACGCGCACAAAAACTTTAATGAGGGGAGATGACTGCTGTGACTTCTGCTTCAAGTTTCCCAAAAAGGACTGAGTTTACAGAAAAAATATTAAAAAGGGCAGATGAACTGGAAAAAGAGCTCATCGAAGTGCGCCGCTGGCTGCATCAGCATGCAGAACTATCCTGGAAAGAGTTTGAGACAACAGAATATATCGTCAGTTATCTGGAGAATCTGGGACTCGATGTTCACAGGTATGAGGGGCATACAGGATGCTGGACAATCATCAGGGGAGGGAAAGCAGTACAGGGGAGTAAAACAATTATGCTTCGTGCAGACATCGATGCGTTACCGATTATGGAGGAAACGGGACTGCCCTATGCGAGTATTCACCCCGGAGTATTTCATGGATGCGGACACGAAAATCATGCTGCGATGCTGCTTGTTGCCTGTAAAATGCTGACGGAAATTCAAGCAGAGCTGGAGGGCAATGTGAAAATTCTGTTTCAGGCAGCAGAGGAGACTGCCTGCGGCGCCAAATATTATGTAGATCAGGGAGTTCTTGATGGTGTGAATGCGGTTTATGGATGCCATGTTTCTTCTAAGGATGAAGCAGGCCTCTTTGCGGTCAATCCCGGACCAAGAGCGGCGGGGACGGATGAATTTATCATTAGAGTACAGGGGGAAGGATGTCATGGCGGGATGCCTCATCAGGGAAAAGATGCTCTGGTTGCGGCAAGTTCAATTGTGATGAATCTCCAGACGATTGTATCGCGTCAGACGGATCCTATTGATGCTCTTGTTGTTACAGTAGGAAAAATAAACAGTGGAACAAACTACAATGTAGTCGCTGATACTGCCGTGATGTCAGGTACAGTACGTACATATTCCCGTGAGGTGAGAGCCGGGGTGCCGGATAAAATGCGCCAGGTTGCGGAAAACACTGCACGGGCGTTCGGATGTACTGCGGCTGTGGAATATATAATGAAGACGGGGCCGGTTATTCATGATAATCCTGAAATGTGTCAGATTGCCCATGATGCAGTTGTAAAATTATTTGGTGAGGAGGCGGTGAATGAGTCGAGACCGGTAGGCGGCGGAGATGATGTCGCGTATTTTATGGAGAAAGTACCGGGAATTTATGCGTTTATCGGGGCTGCTCAGCCGGCAGAAGACGGAAAGATTTATGCCCATCATCATCCGAAGGTGCGTTTTAATGAATCGGTATTGAAAAAAGGGATGGCAATGCATGTTCAGATGGCAGCAGACTATCTTTCGATATCGTCAAAAAAATAAACCGCAGAAAAAGATATGCCGCCGGTGTATATGCCGGCGGTATATTCTTGTCTGCAGGAGCAACTGCGGCAAGTTAAAAGATAAAAAGACAAAAATCATGGAAAGGTCTTGACAGAACTTTTACGACTATGCTAGAATTATCCACGTCGCACAAAAGCATATTAAAAAGAGCGGCTTATATTGTGGAGAGGTATCGAAGTGGTCATAACGAGGCGGTCTTGAAAACCGTTTGTCCGAAAGGGCGCGTGGGTTCGAATCCCACCCTCTCCGTTTTTGAGAAAGAGAAGACTTGCTTTGAGGCAGGTCTTTTTGTTTGCGTTCAATGACGGGAGATCTGCGCTGAGTCTCAATATTGAGACTCAGTTATCAGTATTGAGAACAGAATGCAGGCGTGAGAATGAAAAAAGTGAGAGAGACGCCAGATATTGAAAAAAATATTGGAATAACGGTATTTACAGATTACGTTTGGTAAATGAAGCAGTTGGCACATATATTGCTTTCTATTATTAACAGATAACGCGAGAATTCAAAGAGACTGTTTTGAGGTTGGGATGAGATTTTTTGTTTCGAGTTTGAGCGTTATATAGTCAGAAGCGTGAAAATGAAAGGAGAAAAATGTATGGAAACGATTTTTGATGTACCGGTATTGCTTCGCAGAGAGATTGAGGCTTTGATGATCAAACCATTCCTGGATGAATTTGAAAAAGAACTGGGGAAGGAAAAAACAAATGAAATTGTAGAAAGAGTGGTTTCCGAAATTGCGAAACAGCAGGGGGCTGAGTACGCAAAAATGCTTGGGAATAATGATCTGGATGCACTGCTTCAGCAGGAAGAAGCATGGACAGCCAATGACGCGCTGGCTGCGGAAAACAAAGTAGAAGACGATCATATTCTGAATCAGACAGTTAAGCGCTGCGCATATGTGGATATGTATGAACGTATCGGCATGAAAGAACTTGGCTATACACTTTCCTGTATGAGAGATGAGTTTTTCTACAGCGGTTTTAACCCGGATATGGAAATGACGCGCACAAAAACGCTTATGACAGGGGGTGACTGCTGTGACTTCTGTTTTAAATTCCCAAAAAGGGACTGAGTGTTCTGCCCAAATTTTAAGAAGAGTTGAGGAACTGGAAGCAGAAATGCTTGAGATGCGGCACTGGCTTCATCAGCATGCGGAATTGTCCTGGAAGGAGTTTGAAACAACTGAGTATATTGTGAAATATCTGGAAAATCTGGGACTTGAAGTACATCGTTTTGACGGACATACAGGCTGCTGGGCGATGATATATGGCGGGAAGGCTGGAGAAAATACGAAAACGATTCTGCTTCGCGCGGATATTGATGCCCTTCCTATTACAGAAGAAACAGAACTTCCGTTTGCGAGCATTCATCAGGGCGTTTTCCATGGATGCGGACATGAGACGCATGCGGCAATGCTTTTGACAGCCTGTAAAATCCTGACAGAAATCAGCTCTGAGCTGGAGGGGAATGTGAAGATTCTGTTTCAGGCGGCGGAAGAGACTGCCTGTGGAGCGGAATATTATGTAAAACAGGGAATTCTGGACGAGGTAGATGCTGCATATGGCTGCCATATCGCTGCCTGGATTGATGAACCATATATTGCCGTAAATCCCGGACCAAGAAATGCAGGGACGGATGAGTTTACTGTCAGGGTACAGGGAGAAGGCTGCCATGGCGGCATGCCACATCAGGGAAAAGATGCAGTTGTTGCCGCATGTTCTATTGTAACCAATCTACAGACGATTGTGTCAAGGCAGACGGATCCAATAGATGCCCTGGTGGTTACAGTAGGAAAGCTTGACGGAGGAACAAATTATAATGTGGTCGCTGATACGGCTGAGTTATCGGGAACTGTCCGTACTTATTCCAGAGATGTAAGGGCTGGTGTGCCGGATAAAATGCGCCGGGTGGCAGAAAATACAGCCAAAGCATTCGGATGTACAGCAGAGGTACAATATGTGATGAAAACGGGACCTGTGATTCATGACGATCCTTTTATGTGCCGGCTTGCCCGTGACGCTGTAGTAAAACTTTTTGGAGAGGAGTCGGTACTGGAAACACGCCCGGTAGGAGGCGGTGATGATTTCGCTTATTATTTAGAGCATGTGCCGGGAATTTATGCTTTTAT